>JAEZLF010000236.1 GCA_023435925.1 Bacillota bacterium | reverse complement strand
GTGTATTGTACCAAGCTTATAAAAATGGTGTACCGGCTACCTATCATATTGCACTTGGAACAGATATTATCCATCAGCACCCGATTGTTGACTTTGCAGCTATTGGTGCTGCCAGCGGCATCGATTTTCATAAAATATGTTATTCTGTTTCCAAATTGGACGGAGGCGTTTTCCTCAATTTTGGATCGGGCGTCATCGGACCGGAAGTATTTCTAAAAGCATTGTCCATTTCCAGGAACCTTGGGTATCCAACCTATTCCATTACGACAGCGAATTTTGACTTAATAGAACTCGGTGATTTTAGAGCCAAGATAAGTTACAGTGATCCCCTCTACTATTACAGGCCCAGGAAAAACATTGTAAACAGGCCCACAAGTATGGGCGGAAAGGGATGGCATTTCCAGGGTGATCACAAGGTAACAATACCGAACCTGTATCGAAAGCTTATTCAAAAGCTTCCGGAGACGGAGAAAGGGATTGATTAATATATGAAGACATTTCACGGAATTTCGAATGAAAAACTGGAAGAAATTATTGATAATATTACAAATATCCGTGTTGCCCTAATAGGTGATCTGTGCCTGGATGTCTATTGGATAGCGGATATGACAAAAAGCGAGCTTTCTAGAGAAACCCCCCACTTCCCGCTTCCGGTAGTCGAAGAGAAGCTGTCGCCCGGCGCCGGCGGGAATGCAGTTTCCAACATAGCTGCTTTGCAGCCTTTAAGTGTAAGAGCTTTGGGCGTAGTTGGAAGGGACTGGCGTGGAGATGCATTGGTAAGGATGCTGCAGAATTCCGGTATCAATACCGAGGGAGTAGTAATCAGCGAGGATTCGGTCACAAACGCATACTGCAAGCCGATCCGCAGAGGTATATCCAATGTAGAATATGAAGATCCCCGGCTTGACTTCACAAACTACACACCTATGGGAGAAAAGGCTGAAGCTGAATTGCTCCATGAGCTGGACAGAACCATAGAAGACATTGATGTTTTGTGTGTATCGGATCAGTTTTTATTTGGATGTATCACACCGCAGGTACGGGAAAAGATAAACACCTATGGGCTTCATGGTAAAAAAGTGGTTGTGGATAGCCGTGACAGAATATCAACGTATAAAAATGTCACTTTGAAGCCGAATGAAATCGAGGGGTTTAAGGCGGCTAACAATGCCCTTCCACCGAAGGATATAAGCTTTAGCGGGTATGTGCAGGCAGCCCGGATGCTAGCAGAACGTAATCATTCCGATATCTGCATGACCTTAGGTCCGAACGGATGCCTTTATACGAATAGAATGGAGACTGTACATGTTCCATGCCGTTATATAGAGCCTCCGATTGATTTCTGCGGCGCCGGGGATACGTTTCTATCAGCTTTTTCATGTGCTCTGGCCGCTGGCGCGGACCCGTGGGAAGCGGCTGACTTTGCAAATATTGCAGCGGAAGTCACGATAAAAAAAATAGGCATGACAGGCACGGCAAGTGCTGAAGAAATAAGAAAGCGGCATGTCGAAAGGATGCAAACCATTCCCAGTTAATCGGAGGATTGTGCCTAAACACCCTTTATACACCCATGCTTCTGTATATATTTATTTTTTTTGAGCAGATTAATTATGGGTGATAGCTGTGTTAATATTACTTTTTATAGAGATACTTATTGTTATACTTTTATATAAGCTATATGAAATATTTCATTCTTTACTTTATAGAAGTAAAATTAACTGCCTGCTTGAAAGTATAGATTCAAGAGAAGATTTACTCTATATGCGTACTAGGGATTACCAGAATGTAATAGCCGAAGTCTTTCGACGAAAAGGAAACAAAGTGGAAACTACCGATAAATGTGGAGAGTACGGGAATGGCTTGTTAATTAATGATATAAAATATATTGAAATATGGAAACATGGATTAAATCACATTGTAGATGTAGAAGCTGGAAAAAAATTAGCGCATCACATGCAAATAAATTCAATTTACAGAGGAATCCTTGTAACCTTGGGCGATTATAAGCAAAACACCAAGAAATTTTGCCATACAAATGTAATTGAATGTATCGATGGAGAACAACTAATCAAAATGTGTAAAGAAGTTCAAAAAAGAAGAGAAGTTTTAAAACTAACTAGTGATTAAAGTAAACTAAATATTGTTATATTCCTTGCCAATATAGGCGCGCTGAACGTCATTGTTGTTAAGGAGGTCTGGTCCTGTGCCTTCGAGTATCAGACTTCCGGTCTCCATTACATATCCCCGGTCTGCTATCTTCAGTATGGCTTTTGCATTCTGTTCGACGACCAGTATCGTTTTTCCTTCTTTTCGCAATTGTACAATGCTGTTAAAGATATCTTTAATAACAAGCGGTGCAAGCCCCATCGAGGGTTCATCAAGCATGATCAGTTTGGGGAAACTCATCAGTGCCCGCCCTATAGCAAGCATTTGCTGCTCCCCTCCGGACATTGTGCCAGCCGGCTGGTTTTCGCGCTCCAATAGTCGCGGAAAAAGAGAATATACCAGTTCAAGCCCTTCCTTTACCTTAGCCTTTTGTCCCTTCTGATACAAAGGATAAGCGCCCAGGTTCAGGTTTTCACGGATTGTCATGCCGGAAAAGAGCTTACGTCCTTCCGGTACCAAGGCACAGCCCCGGGCTACGATTTCCTCCGTGCGGCACCATGTAATGTCGGTTTCCTGGTAAAAAACACTGCCGGCCATTGGCTTGATAATCCCGGAGAGAGTATTCAAAAAGGTTGTTTTCCCTGCTCCGTTTGCGCCAATGATGGCAATAATCTCACCGCAGAATATATGCATGGAAATCCCTTTTATAACCCGCAGATTGTTGTATCCCGATTCCAGATTCTCAACTTTAAGCATCTTCGTCACCCAAATAAATTTTTATCACTTCACTATTACCCTGAATTGCATGTGGTTTGTCTTCGGCAATCTTTTTCCCGAAGTTCAATACCACAATCTCATCTGAAATATCCATTACCAACCCCATATCGTGTTCGACCAGAAGAACGGTAATCCCATTCTCCCGCAACAGATGGATCAGCTTTGCCAGTTCTTTCGTTTCATACATGTTCAGACCGGAAGCCGGTTCATCCAGCAACAGAAGGGAAGGTTCGCTGGCAAAGGCCCGCGCAAATTCTACGCTGCGCTGAATCCCAAAGGGCAGGCTGGAAATCTCCTGATTCTTGTAATCGGTGATGTGCAGGGCTTCAAGTGCCCTCAAAGCCTCTTCCCGAATAGATCTTTCCTCTTTTCTGGCGGAAGGAAGCTTCAGTATAGAAGCTGCAAATCCGGAACGGCTGCGGATATGCCGCCCAATCATGACATTTTCCAGGACGGTCATGTGTTTCGAAAGCCTGGGGTTTTGAAACGTGCGAACAATCCCCTTTTTCGCTATCTGAAAGGGCAGTAAGCCGGTGATATCCTCACCGCAAAATAGCACCCTTCCCGAGGATGGTGAAATAACCCCCGAAATCAGGTTGAAAAGTGTGGTTTTCCCCGCTCCGTTCGGTCCGATTACGGCCTTGATCATTCCTTTTTCCAAACCGAAGCTGACCTTGTCGACGGCATGGAGTCCGCCAAAGGAACAGTCCAGTTCATTAACCTCCAAAATCCTCATCTTATCTATCCTTTATTAATCATTGTTTTATTCGTTTCCCGGGAATAATCCCATCATGTCTCTTTAGTAACCCATCCGGCGCAAACAGCATAACGAGTATAAGAATAGCACCGAATACCGCATCGTCATAGCTGCCAAAAACACCCCGCAGCGACAGAAAAGAGAGAACCGTCCCCATTGCCAGGGTCCCCCATATATTGGACATCCCACCGATTACTACAATGGAGACGTAGCGCACCGCCTTCATAACACTGGCTTCACCGGGTCCGATGCTGCCATTGAAGTGAGTGAGAAATACTCCCGCCACTGCTGAAAAAACAGCACTGAGTATGAAAACATTGAGCTTATACCTGGACGTATCCACTCCCATTGCATTTGAGCCCTCTTCATTGTCATGCAGCGACTTCAGTCCGCGCCCTACTCTGGAATGGATGAGATTGATCAATACAAGAAGACCCAGCGTTACAATTGTCCAGGCAATGAAATAGTTCATTACCCTATCCTGCATTTCACCACTGACACGGATTCCGGGAACAAGCTCGAATACGGGAACGTTGGAAAGTCCGTCCGCCCCGCCGAGCATTCTGGTTGCCCGTATGATAATATCGATGACCACACCAAAGCTCATCGTCGCCATAACCAGATAATGCCCCTTTAGCTTCAGCACAGGAATCCCTATAAAGTAAGCGATGAACATAGATAGCAGGATGGCAGCGATAAAACTCACCCAGGGGCACAGAGAAAGAATTTTTTGGTTATAAAGGTCTTCCCCTTTCACGAGTAACCCGGCGGATGACAGGAATTGGACAACAGGAGATGATGAAAACGGGTAGAGATTAATGGTGGTTAAAAACGCAGAGGTATAACCGCCTATACAGAAGAAACCGGCCTGACCTATCGATACCTGCCCGGCATATCCCATCAACATGCACAAACCCAGCGCTATCAGAACATAATATGCTGTCATGGTAAACTGCGTAAGGTAAAAATTGCTACCAGTCAATGAAGTTATAACAGGTACAATGATCATGACAACAAGAAAAACCAAAAGCGGTTTGTAAATTCTCCAGTTCATGTTAAACCTCCATGTCCCCAGTGTGCCGGGTAATCGTCCGGGATTTCTTCGCACCCAATAGTCCGGACGGCCGAATAAAGAGGACCAAAAGCAGGATTGCTATGGTGATGATGTTTTTGTACGCCTCAGGGAAAACTATGATGGCAAACGACTCCAGAATTCCGAGGATCAGTCCGCCCAAAAGTGCGCCCGTGCTATTGCCGAAACCGCCGAATATGGCTACAGTGAAGCCTTTGATCGCCAGTCCCGTTCCCATTGAATATTGGATCTGAGTAAGCGGGGCGATGATGCAGCCTGCAAAAGCACCAATTCCTGCACTAAGCACAAACGACAGGTTGACAGCAACCAGCGGGTTGATTCCGCAAAGGCTCGCTCCTACAGTAGTGTCCGCGCAGGCGCGCATGGCTTGCCCAATCAGGGTATATTTGAAAAACAGCGACAACGCAATTACGACCAATCCGGTCAAGCCCAACACCCACAATACCTGCGGAGAAAAATGGGCGCCAAGCAGAGCAATGGAAGTCGTTTCGTTCCCGGTGAAAAAGGGAAGGGTCTTCACTTGATCCCCCCACACTTGCAGTGCAATTTCCTTGAGAACTATGGAAAGCCCAATGGTAACAACAATCATTTGCAGAACACTTGGTTTGGATGCTTTTATAAAAAGCTGCTGAAAGGACGGCGAAACTTTCCAAATCAGGTTCAGTATAATCAGGACAATCGCGGCAGTGCCGCCTGTGACAGCAAGGAAAATTGCGGGTGTTTCTGTTTTATTTGAAAATAGTAGCGAGCAAATCAGCAGTACAACTCCGAACGCCAGGATATTCAACGCAATCAGTCCAACTTTATGCAAGGAACGGAGAAAAGTGAATTCCATAAAGGAACCAATCAGCGCCGTTACTAATACCGCAATCGGAATAGAAGCCCAAAGCGGTAAAAAGGAGTTGAAGGTATAAGCCAGCATTCCACCCAGCATGACAAATTCTCCCTGGGCAAAGTTGATGATCCCCGTGGAATTATAGATGATATTGAATCCGATTGCCACAACCACATAAATACTGCCATACGTAAGTCCTGAGAAAAAAAGCTGTACAAGCATCTCTGTACTCATAAATCTCTCCTGCACTTTCCCTAGATCTGTGTCTTCAGAAGACGCTGACCTCTACAGGTCGGCGATGAACAAAGACAAAATTAATTAGCTTTCTTAGTCAGGTGGAGTTCCGTCTCCACCTGACTCCCTGAGCGAAGCGAATTGACTGAAGAAGGATAGCCGCAGCCTTCCCGCTTTGCACCAATGAAACCTTATTCATATAGTGTAAATTTTCCATCCTTCACTGTCAGAATTACGATTGAATCCATTGCCAGGCCGTTATGGTCTGTAGCAGACATATTAAAAACACCGGAGCACCCGGGAAGATTCGTTATCTTTTCAATGGCATTGGCAATATCGTCCCTATTTGTACTTTTCGTCTGCTCGATAGCCGTCTTCAGGATGAGAAGCGCATCATAGGCATAGCCACCGAAAGCGCTTGCTTCTTCATTGTATAGGGCTTTATATTTTGTACTGTAATTAACAAGAAGGCTCTTTTGAGGATTGGATTCGGGCAGCTCTCCGGCGACCAGAAGACCTCCGGATGGAAATATGATTCCTTCTGCCGCGTCGCCGGCAGCTTCCACATACATGAGGTTGCCGAAGCCGTGGCTCTGATAGAGCGGAATGGACAGGTTCAGTTGCTTCATATTTTTCGCAACGATGGATTGTGCAGGTTCTATGGACCAGTTGACGATGGCTTCCGCACCGCTGGCACTCACTTTGGTCAATATTGCGGTAAGGTCTGTGGCTGTTGGGTCATAGGATTCCTTTGCCGTAAGGGTAATTCCATATTCAGCGGCATATTTTTCAAGCTGCGCCAGACCGCCTTTGCCGAATCCGGATAGAGAAGCCAGCACTCCTACCTTGGTAATACCTCTCTTTTTCATGGAATCGAAAATCCATTTGACAACATAACTATCTTTCTGCGGAGTTTTAAATACATAATGGGCCTGAGGGTCCACGATCGTTTCCGCTGCCGCGCAGGAAATCAGCGGTACTTTTTCCTTTTCACATAGGTCTTTGATCGCCATGGTTTCCCCACTGGTCGAAGGCCCTATAATGGCGACGACACCATCTTCCTCAATCAATTGCTTCGCAAAAGACAATGCGTTTTCGGATTTTGATGCGGTATCCTTGATAATCAATTCCACCTTTTGTCCGTTGATGCCGCCGTTTTTGTTGTATTCCTCCGCCATCATTTTCAAGGTCTTTTCTTCCGGCCCTCCAAGATAGGCAGCCGGTCCGGTTACGGATAAGATTGCACCGATTTTGACTGTTTTTGTTCCGGTGCATGACGTGCCAAGCGTCAGTAACAGTCCCATGACTATTATGACAGCAATACTTCTGAACCATTTTGACTTCATATTTACACCTCTCGAAAATAAATTTTATCAACCGATTGAAAATCTGTTATCTCGGCTTTTGACGATAAAATTTACAGACATCCGCTCCGGACTGCCACTGCCTGGCAAATTCCACCGGATTAGAAAGCGAATTCCATGTCTCGCAACTAACTGCAATCGAGCATGATAATTATGTAAAAGAATAGTACTACAAAAATACCTCAATGCGATACTAAATAGTACAAAACGTATTTATATCTAGATTATGTCATTCAATAAAAAAGTGTGCACGGTCTTTTGAGCCCGAGGGATTTTCAGTACAACTTCAATCATGAAGGATTTACATAATGTTTATAATTAGTAACTTAGCAGCAATGTTCTTCATATAATAAACTGATAGTTGAACCTAAAGGAGGTCTTAGCGTGGACGAAGGTATAAGGAATCCAGATTGTAGAGAGCCTTCACATTTTTGCCCCTATTGTCGCCAGCACTGTCAGCATTGCCATGCACGGCATTGCCATCATTTTTGTCCTCATTGCGGTAGTTTCCATCCTTGCCAAATTTGTAGACCTGGTTGGGGACACCCGATGTGGTTTTCTTAATAGGTAATCACAAACAATAATTGATAGGGCTTTGCATAAAAAAACGAATGTAAAGCCCTATTTTCCTGTTTAATCTGCATCACCGAAAACAATTATACATGATTATGACATTTATTTCTAATATAAAGAATGATATAATCCTTCCCATAGATTGTTAAGAAAATATTTTCACTCGAATCATCATATTCTGTGATGGCTCAACACACCAAAATGGAGGTACTATATGCGTTATGAATTTAGTTTTTATAAGGATGAGGATTTTGATGGAATTGAACAGCTTATCCTTGCGTCCTACCAATGGGAATATCCCGTTTGGGGACTGAGCAGGCATGAATTTGTTGTAGGCTTGCATCCGGCACATACCGGGCAATATCATGCCTTATATCATACCGTTGGTGTCTATCGGGAAAACGGCAAAATAGCCGCATGTGTTATCAATGAAGGTCATTTCGACGGAGAAGCCTTTTTCCTGTTTGACACAAAAGAACGGGGAGCCGACAGGGAGCTCCTGAAGGACATGATAAAGTTTGCAAAGACCCACGCTTCAGCTGTTCTGGAAGACAGGAGAACAAAGTCGCTCAATTTATACGTGCCTGTATGGAATACGGTATTAAAGGAAATGGTTCTGGAGTCCGGCTTTAAGGAAACGGGATCCGGTGAAGAATTATATATTCTACCCTTTGATAATAAGCTCCTCGATGTAAAGCTTCCTGATGGTTATACCTTTGCAGACGGTAATACTGTTCCTGACTTTTACCTTTCCAACACCCATCGCTTATCCTTTGGCTACAGCAGAGAATCTTATGCTTGCGAACATGGAGAGCAGGCCTTCCATGATTTGCGAAAAATGAAGCATTATAGAAAGAACCTGGATATCTGCGTTCTCGATGAGCTGAAAAGGCCCGTCGCATTTGCTATCCTATGGTATGATGAGAAGATGCCTTACTGCGAGCTCGAGCCCTTGGGCGTTGTTTGGTGGGAAAGAAGAAAAGGGATTGCAACGGCGATCTTGCACGAAGCGGCAAACCGCATTCAATCAATGTTTCCAAAATGTACTGGAATGCTAGGCGGAAATCAGCCCTTTTACAGGAACATCGGTTATGAGAAAAAAGCATTTATTCCGGTATATCACTGGGAGCTTGAAGTCTTCATTTCCTGGGAGAAGGAATCCTATGA
>JAEZLF010000218.1 GCA_023435925.1 Bacillota bacterium | reverse complement strand
CTATCGCTTTAAATCCGGAAAGTGCTGCAACTATTTCATCCACAGGGAAGGGTCTGAATACTCTGGGTTTAATCAAGCCGACCTTTTTGCCCTGCGCTCTTAACTGGTCTACAACATACTTGCCGGTCCCTGCAGTTGAGTTGAGGACCACCATACAAACATCCGCATCTTCCGTCTTATACTCTTCAAACAGACCATACTTTCTTCCAGTCAGTTTTTCGAATTCTTCAGACACCTGGAGAATAACCTCCTTGGCATCCATCATCGCCTGAGCCTGCTGCCTTTTGTGCTCAAAGCAATGGGTGAAATGATCCAAAGGACCGACTGCAATGGGGTTATCTCTGTTCAACAAATAATTTTCAGGGTTATACTCGCCAACAAAAGCCTTTACCTTTTCATCTTCAAGAAGCTCAATATTCTCAATGGCGTGAGAAGTGATAAAGCCATCCTGACAAACCATGACAGGCAATTGAACCTTTACATGCTCTGCGATTCTGTTCGCCATCAGTGTATTGTCATATGCCTCCTGGTTGTTCTCAGAGTAAAGCTGTATCCAGCCGGAATCCCTTGCACCCATGGAGTCACTATGGTCATTATGTATGTTCAGCGGACCGGACAATGTTCTGTTTACACAGGCCAGAACGATCGGGAGTCTTGAACTGGAGGCAATATAGAGCACTTCCCACATCAGTGCCAGACCATTGGCCGAGGTAGCTGTCATTGCTCTGCCACCTGCAGCAGATGCTCCTACACATGCCGACATGGCACTGTGCTCAGACTCTACCGCTACGAATTCAGTGTCTACAACACCGTCTGCTACATACGTTGAAAAATACTGGGGTACTTCTGTTGACGGAGTAATCGGAAATGCCGCAACTACGTCGGGATTTATCTGCTTCATGGCAACAGCAATTGCTTCGTTACCACTCATTCTTTCTTTAATAGCCATTATTCGTCGCCTCCTTACTTGCTTTCCTCTACAAAGTCAATGGCTTTGAAAGGGCAAACCTTTACACATACGCCGCAGCCTTTGCAGTGGTCATAGTCAAAATCAATTCTTTTTCCGTTTTCGTCAATCAGTATGGATGTATCCGGGCATACCGGATAGCAAAGCAAACACTGTTTGCATTTATCCTGCAGCCAGATCGGCTTCATGGAACGCCAGTCACCTGTTTTAAAAAGGTGAGCATTTCCTGCAGAATCGATTGTACCGCCTATCGTTATATCCTTCCAGTTCACATCACTTGGAACCGTTCTTAATTCCTTTTTGCTCATAACCCCTTCACCTCCTGCATGGACCTTTCAAGAGCCTTTATATTGCCTTCGACAACTTCAGGCTTCTTTGCGAATTTGTGCCTGAATGAGTCAACCATATCCTTGAGGAATAATTCCTCATCCATAATATTGCTCACCTTAACAACTGCCCCAAGCATAGGTGTGTTTGGAAAATACTTGCCCAAGGTGTCTACGGAAATCGTTCTCGCATCAACTGTGCACACTTTTCCTTTATACCCTTTGAGAAGCGGTTTTA
Organism: Bacillota bacterium; assembly: GCA_023435925.1. Taxonomy (GTDB): domain Bacteria; phylum Bacillota; class Clostridia; order Acetivibrionales; family DTU013; genus JAEZLF01. Next base: position 3,043 of record JAEZLF010000218.1, on the reverse strand, counting down.
CTTCGTCAGGAGTTTTTGTAGTATTAATAATAATGGCTCCTGTTTCCTTCAGACCTGCAGTTACATCAACCGAAGTCAGAAGAGTATCATCTACAACAACTACATAATCGGGTTCATAAATGTTGCTGTGAATCGTAAGCCTGTCATCGCTAATCCTGTTATAAGCAGTAATTGGCGCTCCCATACGTTCCGGGCCGTACTCCGGGAATCCCTGTATGTACTTTCCGGTGTTAAATGCTGCATCCGCAAGCAGCAAAGATGCGGTCTTTGCTCCCTGACCTCCACGTCCATGCCATCTTATCTCGACGACTTTGCCCATTTTGCTAACCTCCTTCTGGTTATATAAGCGGCAATAAAAATTGCCAGTTAATTATAACGCCTCCGTTCAGAATGAAATTTTTCGTTTAGGCGAAAATTTGCTTCGCAAATTACGCTTGGCAGAAGAAATTCACTTTCTCAGCGGCGTTTCAACGAGACGGGATATATACTTTCCGACTCGTTATATTTTACAAAAACTACTGCAATTAAATTATGATTACTATAAACCATAAAAGAAGACAGTAATGTAATGTATGTCAACCAAATTAAAGTATAATTCTTTGACTATTTATTGTCAAGTAAACTTTTAGAAAAGCTGGTTTCAACATGATTTGAGAGTAATAAGATTGTTTATTGTATACAAATCCATACAGCGATGAGATTTGGTTCTGAATATTGTTTGACGAAATCATATGCTGAATACTATTTTCAGTATAACGAGCATAAGAATGCCGGGTACTCCAAGAGTCCCGACAATGAATGACGTATAGACATTCAAAGCGATTTGAAACCCGAACAAACCGCCGATTAAGTTAATCAAAATAATTGCAGCAGCGCCAGCAAGCGCATTACAGACCAGCTTCAGAACAACCTTCAAAGGCACCAGAAGGAGTCTGCCAAGTATGAAGAGCAATATAATACCCACTATGTATGCCAGAATCACACCATAATCAATCGCCATATCCTCACCAGTAATATATATACTTGTACAATCGAGAGAATATTCCTCTTACAGGTAATGTGACAGTCCTTTTTCCTTGACAAGCTTAATAAAGTAGCCGTATCTAGCCTCGCAGGCTTTCAGCCTGTATGTATAGTAATCTACCAGCATTTCTTCATGTACATGCTCAAAGTTCACACTGTTTTCAATCCATTCATCCCGTGCTTCAAACGTCACCCTCAACAGCTCACGGTCCTCTGCAGCCATCGCAGCCGGTACTCTTGAAAGCAGGGACTTTTTATTGCTTCTAAGCTTTAAGCCGCCGCTTTTCTCATGGTCATGTTCAAATTTAGTTGTTACCGTGTTCATCCTATGCACCTTCCCAATCAGCGGAACGTTCTATGCCGCTGCCGTACAATACTTACACTGCAGAAGCTTCCATTCCGTTATAACGCCTCAGATCAAAGAAAATTTTTCGTTGGTAGAAAAATTTTCTTGCCTCAGCGGCGTTTCAACGAGGGACTGGTCGCAAGCAAAGCTTGCTGCTCGCCCATGCAACCTTGTTGGTTATTTGTTGCCTCGTTATAACAAGTATAGGCGCATATTTACATTTATATACATATTCTTTCCGTTTATTATTCCGACGCTTCGAGATAAAGAAGTGCAGCATTAGTCGTTACGTATCTGAATTGGCCCCAGTCATGCCATTTCCCTTTGATTTCCTTTAGCGATACGACGATATCCTTAAGCTCTTTCAGATCCACCTCTCTGATTGCGCTGATCTCATCGTCGCTTGCATCCTCCAGCAATCTCCCGCCAATCTCGTCCAGTATGAACAGGTAGGAGTAAAACATGACATGGTCATTCCCATGCTCAAATCGTATTCTGATCACTCCTCCAAAGGATCTGATCTTCACATCAAGACCGAGTTCTTCTTTCTCTTCACGCAATACCGCTTGAATAATATCTTCATTATGGCCTATTCCACCGGTTGGTATCCGGTATATATTTTCCGGATAATCACGGCAGGTTATAGCAATGAGCTTACCGTTGGGCCTGATAACACAAAAAACCACCTCGCCGCGTCTGTCATATTGAACTACACTTTTTATTCTGTTAAAATAACCCGGCATGTCATAACGGATGGTAACATCGGTAATGTTTCCTGCTGAGCCCATTTTTTTGCATATATCTAGATATTCCTCTTCATTAAACATGTTCATATGTAGAATTCCTTTCCGCTTCAAAAGGCATCTTTTCGCACCATTTAACATCATTTTAATACTTTCTACGCCTTTTATCTACTAATGTATCCTAATTTTGAAGTATCGGTAATGAAAATTTAACATTGCCACTGTATAATATTGTTGTGTTTTATCGAAACAATTGCGATAATAATACAGTCTAAGGGTATATACATAGTAGTAAAAATTATCGATGATCTGGAGTGTTGATAAATGGAGCCTGAGGTGCAGAGAAGAAATAGAAAAAGCAATAAAAAAAATATTATACCTGTTGTTCTGGCCGTTTTCATTCTATTCATGCTGGCCTCAGCATCAGTATTCGCTTATATGACTCTGCAAAACGACACTATTTATAAAGGTGTCCATGTAGGCGGTCAGGATGCTTCCGGAATGAGCCGTCAGGAGTTGAAGCAAATTCTGGATGCAAAGTTTCAGTCTGCTTTGGATAACATGGAAATTACTTTAAAGACGGAAAAAGCAGAAACAAAAGCCCGTTATCCTGATCTAGCTGTAAAGTATCATACGGAGGAAGCCGTTCAGAACGCATACTCCGTCGGACGCAGCGGAAATGTTTTTGTCCGTTTGCTGGATATAGCCCGTGCCAGTATGAACGGTATCACACTTAATATACCTCTGAGTTATGATGAAGCCAAGCTCGAAAGCTTTGTAAAGCAGTTTTATGATATGACTTTTGTTAATGTCAAAGAAGGTGCCCTTTTAGTATCTGATAGTAAAGTTACCATGCGTTCAGGAACTCATGGAGAAAATATAGACAGGGTAAAAACCCTTGAACTGGTCAAATCCTTTGTTGAAAGCGGCA
>JAEZLF010000192.1 GCA_023435925.1 Bacillota bacterium | reverse complement strand
GTTGTTTTTGGTCGTGACAGCTGGCGATTGAAGCATTCGCTGATGAAACAATCTAATAACTAAATACAACTTGGGGTGTTACACTTTTGCATTGCATTTCGTTACAGAAAGTACTTGCAAAAAACAGCCTAACCCTATCAATCCACTTAATACTATAGTAAGACAATCCCATATCATAAAAACAATTGTAATTCCGATGGTAAATATCGTTAGGGAAAACATCAATCCAAGAGTAAATATAATTATGTACGATGGAATATGTAAGAGTTTTATGACCATGTTAATTCGTAACAATTCTTGCGCGTTCCGCTTTTTCAATAGGCTTGATATGAATACAATTAGAGAACAAATTAGTGCTGCGACATAAAGTACAGGTATCCCTAATAGAATTATAAAATCATAATCTTTTAAACAGTATCGATAACGCCAGAAAAAATTAATACCAGTAGAAGTAGAATCGAATACGGGAATATTATTACTAGAATCAATTGTAAATAACGTTTCATTTGGAAGCCTCCTTGTCAAATTAGGTGACTAAATTGTTTCAAGTTAACTTAAACGCAAATCTCATTTTATTCGCCCGACGGCGGAGCCCAGGCGCCGTTAGTGGAGGGGATTTCGCCTAACGTTTCGCCTAACGTTTCGCTGTCGCGACATTCCTGAACCAGATACGCAGAGCCCTTCTCCCCGGCGGTGCTTACACCCGGAGAAGGAATATGGTGCCTGCTCGCGCTCCTGCTGTCAATGGTATAAGGGTCGATGCCTTTTTCTACTAGGCACCCTTGCGCCAACTGCTTTGTTCTACGATGTGCCATCCATCCTCCGGCCGCACGGCGGAGTCAAGGCCGGATTTCCTTATTTTGTTCCATAAGAAATCAATAAGTCCCTCACTTTTATTAAAGACAACGTCTCTTTATCATCTTCACATATTGGGATATTGTTTGATTTAAGGAAAAAATCCACATTCTCCTTGTATCTATCTTTGTTTCGAGTGGGACTTATAAATTCAACAAAATCATTTACACGGACTCCTATGTCTTTAAGTCCTAATTGTTCCATATATACCGGAACCTTAATTCCCAACAAATAATCACGTCCTCCATTCTCCAATTCATTCTCCCATTGCTTTTTTAGGAAAGCATCGTTTTTTGATATATCATAATTACTACCATGGATAAACCAACCGGCATTTTCCATTCTTCTATTGACTTCAATACAGATAACCATACCAGAAGGCATAACAGAATCGACCATCTTCTTCAATATTTCATTTGGCTGGGGGATATGTCTCAAAACTGCTTGACAAATAGCAATATCATATTGCTTATGTGGTATATATTCTTTCAAATCTACATGTATGAATTCATGTTGGTATGGAGATTTGGAATAAATTTTTCTAGCTTCTTTAAGCAATTCTTCTCCTATATCTATTCCAGTGTATGTACTGCCTTCAGGCAGTAAAGGTAATAACTTTGTCCCTAGAAAACCATATCCGCATCCAAAATCAACTATATTTTTAGCAGTGTTAAGTCTCCATACATTTCTAACTAAAAACTCGAAATAATCGTCATTCCACATTTGTTCTCTAGTATTTTTCAGATAATCTATTTGTGTATCCCAAAAATATTTACCCATTGTCCCTATACTCCTTACTCAGATAATAAAAACGCAGAGCGCCTATTCGCCCGACGGCCGGAGTCCCGGGCGACGCCGATGGATGGCATATCGTAGAACGTCTCTGCAGTCGCGACGCCGATGAGCTGGACCCACGCTAGCCCTTCTCCCTGGCGGTGCTTGCACCCGGAGAAGGAATGTGGTGTACTGCAGGGACGTTTAATGCAAGAACCAAATCAGGGACTCAGACCTTGCACACCCTTGCGCTGACTGCTTTGTTATGTAAAGTACCGCCCACCCTCCGGCCGCTCGGCGGAGTCAAGGCCGGAGTCCTCTCTTATTTCCTTTCCTCATAAAAAATAGCTTTACATTCGTAGTACTCCTCCAATACACTGTTTTGTAAATGGATTGAAAAATAAGATTGATGGGCCTAATAAATCATCCATATCAGTACGCATCTCAACCTTTACAGCATAACCACCATTTAGAAACAGCAAGTACCGATTTATTTTTGCACTAAAAATATTTGGTGTACGACAAGGTTCTTCTGCTAATTTTACTAAGGTAACTTTTGCTTCTTCCCAATCAAATACATGTGTGGAATAGTTATGTAAAGCATATGCTTGTTTTCTATAATTCATTTCATTAATAAAATTTGATGACGCCCATATATAAATTGATGCAGCAATCAATATAAGCAGAACCGCAATGAAAATAACAAAGCTTCTTCTTTTTATATTGACTCTTAATTTCATGCTATCCCCCTGCACATCTTTTATAACATCTATTATATAACGTGCCATCATACAATATCAAACAATACACAGAGCATCCATTATTCGCCCAACGGCTGGAGGTCCGGCGACGTCGATGAGCTATACTTCACCTAACGGCCTAGCAGTCGCGACGCCGATGAGTTGGATCTCCGAACCCCTTCTCCTTGGCGGTGCTCGCACCCAGGATGCATGGGCGAGTAGCAGGCTTTGCCTGCGACCAGCCCCAGCGAATCGGTGTGGTGCATGCTCGCGCTCCTACTGTCAATGGTATAAGGCCGGATGAATTCCCCCTTGCGCTGACTGCTTTGTTAGGCGAAGTATTACTCGTCCTCCGGCCGCTCGGCGGAGTCAAGGCCGGATTTCCGTTTCTAGTTCCCTTTTTCTATCTCAACTTACATAAATATGACAAAGTAACACAATATCATAGTATACTTTTGCTTAATAATTACGCAAGAATGTGTTTCAGCTCATCGAACACTTTAGGACTTGATACAATTATATTATTTCCGTTAATACATTCAAGAACAGAGGAATCATTTTCTTTTGTATAGTAGCCTACCTTTGCTCCAGCTTCAATAGCAATTAATTTTGCAGCAGCAACATCCCAAGGGGATAACTTCCCCTCATAAAATCCTTGCATTCTTCCACATGCTACCCAACATATATCTAAAGCAGGTGAACCTAATCTTCTCAAATCTCTTATATGGGGTAGAACGCGCCTTAACCGGCTTACTATTTCTTGAATATCGTCCTTCCTATGTGGAAAACCAGTCCCAATCACACAACTTTTTAATTCTGAAACATCTTTAACACTAATCTTATTGCCATTAAGAAACGCCCCTGAATTTTCGGAGGCATAATACATTTCATCAAGGAACGGATTATAAACAACTCCATAACGGACTTTGAAATCAACAGCATATGCAATTGATACTGCAACTTGATAGTGGTCATTTGCATATCCAACAGTACCATCAATCGGGTCAATAATCCATGTTGGCTGCTGTAAAGGTTGATTTTTGTTCCTAGTATCTTCTTCAGATAGAATCTCATGATTACTAAATATCTTATTAATCTCTGCCTTAATCACATCATTAGAAGCTAAATCTGCGGTTGTAACAAGTTCATAGCCATCTTTTACAGATTCACTGTATTGTTTTGTCTCTCTTAGTTCTCTGATTTTTGATCCAGCAAGTTTAGCTATTCTAATTGCTTCGTTTAATATTATGTCCATTC
>JAEZLF010000165.1 GCA_023435925.1 Bacillota bacterium | reverse complement strand
TCTCATCCAGGTTGATACGAAACCCTTGTATCCCGTTGCCAAATATTACAGCCATCAGAGAATGTCCCAGTTCATGCATGAAAACTGCAAATATTTTCAGCGGTTTAATGACAATAGTGTTCCAAAGTGCTATCACTGCGATGAGAATGACCAGATATCTGCCTGTGCTCTTCATTTCAGACCCCCGATGCCTTGTATTGCCGAATGCGTAAAATACGCATAAGGATAAAAACATATCTATTAAATTATACGTTATTTTCATGGAAAAATAAAGGTTTTCCCGGTCTGAAAACATTCTGCAGGCTTACTGTATCCGTTTTACAAATATGCCGGCAGATCTTCATCAGTCTTCATCGCTTCCTTAATTCACATATCTGTTTACATCGTTCAAGCCAATACCCTGGTGAAGCGCAATATTCAACCCATTTGCAATGACCTTGGCTATTTTCCTGACCACTTCATCAATCTCCTTTGGCGTCACAATAAGATTACCCACATAGGGCTCCAGAACCTCCCGGATCATCCCGTATTTCTCTTCCCGATCGATACCCTTAAGCATATTATAAAATTCAGTTCCCTGAGGAGCTTGTTCGATCATACTGTCGATGACCAGATCAATCGCGTCATTGGCCATAGTTGCTGCGTCAACAACGGTTGGAACACCTATGGCAATCACAGGTATCCCAAGGGTTTCTTTTGATAATTCCATGCGTTTGTTTCCAACTCCGGAGCCAGGCGATATCCCGGTATCAGCAACCTGTATGGTCGTATTCACTCTCTCCATTTTTCTTGAGGCTAGCGCATCGATTGCAATGATATAGTCCGGTCGGATTCTCTCAACAATCCCTTTAATGATTTCTCCTGTTTCAATACCGGTAATGCCAAGCACACCGGGCGCCACCGCACATACAGGCCGCACCCCTTCGTCCACCTGCTCCGGCAGGTATTCCAGAAGATGCCTCGTAACCATCATACTGGAAACCACCTTAGGTCCAAGGGCATCGGGTGTTACATTCCAGTTTCCCAAGCCTACCACCAGAGTCATGGTCTTTTCTCCCAGACTTAATATGCTTACAAGCTCCTTGGCCAATGCTTTGCAGGTATTCTCATACAGTTCCTGATCATTGTCCCTGAGGCCCGGTATTTCAAGGGTAATATAATTTCCCATCGGCTTGCCGATGGCCGCTTCACCGGTAGGCGAAGTAACCCGGACCCGCGTAATTTTAATTTCCTCATCCCCCGCATTTTCCACTTCAATTCCCGGTATATCCTGCTTCTCCTTTTTTTCCTTCACTGCCCTCTCCCGAAGCAGTTCATGCGCTTCCAGCGTCAAATCCGTCCTGACATTCTTCAATCCGGTCATATGTCCTAATCCCTTCTTGTTTTCAGTTTTAATGGCACACTAACCATTTTCTATAGTGTGCCACACCATCCCGGAAAAAATCAAAAAATATCCTATGACACATGCCCTCATAGGATATTTTTATTTGTCCATTCAATTAGAGGCTTTCATTACTCTATCTTTTACTTCATCTTTTACACTCATCTCTTACAGATCATACTTCGCCGATACGAATTTCTCCGACTCATTCTCCTCCACCATCTGAGCGATGAATTCCTGTTCATCCTGCGGAACCGCAATCAGCTGGCTTTCCATGGTATCCAGCCAGGTCAGTTCTCTTTCAGCGATGATAACCTTTTTTTGCGTTAATGCTTTCCTCAATTCATCAATCGCAGCAAGGGCGGCTCTCTTTGTCCTATTGTAATGTCCCTTTTCTTTTACGATATCACGGGAGATATTCAATACTATGTCAGGTCTGAGGACATAAGCCTGAGGATCAAATCTGCTGTCAGAATCCGTCAATAAATCTCTCATCAGCAAAGCCTGCTCCTTACCTCTGGCTGTTGCTTCATTCATCAGTCTGCAGTCATATGTCAGCTGTTCCATTGAAACCGTAGGAGCCATGCCGCCAAGCAGCTTAATATTCTGTATGGACTCATTACTCCAAAGGTCCGCTACTGCTGCCGCAATATTTCCGATAGGACTAAGATGAGCACAGGCACTGGACTTCCCCTCCATGGAAATCGGTGTTCCTGTAATGGCCTTTATATAAGCGCCTTCGTATCCGCAATCCTTGTGTGGTCCGACAGCGCCTTCCTCCAACGCTACCAGGCTTCTCACCACCGACATGGCTCTTACTACAGCAGAGAATACCTTGGGTACATAGCCCCTGTCTGCCAGAACCATTGCCGTATTGGCAAACCCACATGCCGAATCACCGGATGCGAAGCTTCCTGTCCGATCTGCGATATCAACAATGGAACTCCACAGCTTGGACATGTCACGTGCTCCCAGAATTCCGAGAGCAAACAGGGACTTTGTGATCTCGCAGAACATGATGGCATCATCATGGATATCCTTCCCACCGATTGATTCAATAGCGAGAAAATCTGCACCGGCTTTTGCACTGCCTTCGAAGGTCCTCATGACAGCTTCCCAGTGTTTGCCTCTCCACATGTGAACCGACTCCCTGTCTTCTCTGATATCAACCGGAGTAAGCCGCATAGCGCTTTTCAATCCATACTTTACTTCATATTCGAACATGACTTCACGGACAGTCTTAACGATTTCTATACCCCAATCCGGATTGTACGTTGTCGGCGGAAGCAGCTCTATTTCCACGACAAATCCAGGTGAGTAGAGTTCTTTTGCCCTTTTGCAGGCATCCTCGGTAATGCTTTTATACTGTCTGAGTACTTCAGGCATTGTCTCGTCCGTAATCAACATCTGGGGAAGTGTAAAGTTCAGTTCAGGTAATATTTGTCCTCCGCCGATTATAAGTCCGTTCTTACATGTTACCGGATACTTCGATGCACCATAAACAAATTCATCAAGCTTGCTGTAAGCCAGTTCATTAAATATTTTCTTTGACATTTTATT
>JAEZLF010000281.1 GCA_023435925.1 Bacillota bacterium | reverse complement strand
CTTGTTGCTGTCAGGTTTAAATCAGAGTTATTATTTTAAACGGTTTTTATTAGACCGTTTTTTTCTTTGTCTATCCGGCTGTGGATGCAATAGCTTATCCACAAAAATTCTTGCGGAAATCGCTACTCCTAACGGTATGAATATATACTTTACACACCATACTACAATAAAGCCAATGTTGGTGTATAACTCATTATTCATATCACCACCTCCTTCCTTTGTAGATTCCCTGCAGCAACTATAACGTCGCCGTCCTCATATATAGGGATCTACAAGGAGGAGTTGGATAAACAATTAACATCTGTTAAACCTAATTGCATTTACATATCCATTATATACCACATAAGAATGCTTGGCAATAAAAAATCAAACGTTTGTTCGTAAAGGTAAATTTCTTTGAAGCCTTGCTTAATCCATACCGCGACACGACGTCGCGGACACTTGCCTCGTCTGTCATATAACATCTCGCTGTCGCGACGTTCCTGAGCCGGACCCGCAGAGCCCTTCTCCTTGGCGGTGCTTGCACGCGGTGAAGGAATGTGGTGTGCTGCAGGGACTATTATTTCAGGAACTAAGTCAGGGACTCAGACCTTGCACGCCCTTGCGCTGACTGCTTTGTTATACGAAGAGACGACCGGTCTTCCGGCCGCACGGCGGAGTCAAGGCCGGATTTCATTTTCTTACTTTTCTTTCTTTCATTTCAACATATATAAAGATTGTGAATCAACTCAATACAAATATAACACGTTTTTCTAAATTGTGTTAGATTGTTCTTTCTTTGTTTATCCAAGGCATTTTATTCAGGAAAAACATTACTATACCAATTGTCAGAATTAATAGAGATATAAACTGAGATATTGACAGAACTCCAACGCTACCTCTGTAATCGTTTCTGAAAAATTCTATAATGAATCTTCCGACACTATAAAGTATGAGATATAAAGCTCCAACTTTTCCCACATTTCTTGCTTTTTTTGCATACATTATCAATGCAATGGCAATTAGAAAACTCCCTGCACTTGAAAACAACTGAGTTGGTATAAGCTTAACTCCATTGGGCGCAAAAGATGAATTATGAAATGCGATACCGACAGCAGTATCAGTTTCACTCCCATAGCAACATCCGGCAAGAAAGCAACCAATTCTTCCGAAGCCCTGTGCTAATGCTACTGACGGCATTGTCAAATCAAAATATTGCAAAAAACTTACTCTCTTCAATCTACAATAAATCATTGCCGCTAATATACCGCCAATAATTCCTCCGTATACTACAAATCCACTTCCAGATAAAATCTGCATAGGATCATTTAGAAGTGACTTTATCTCTACTATACAATAAAGAAGTTTTGCACCAATAAATCCGCTTACAAGAGCTACGATCCCCAACCCATACACGATATTTGCATCAAGATCGTTATTCTTTGTTCGTTTAGCCGCTACTAACAGGGCACATAATACTCCTATCCCTATCATTAACCCATAACCATGTATTGTTACGGGACCAATTTCAACTATTTCATTGTATATGATTATCACCCCACAAATGTAAATACTCTTACTTTATTAAATCAAACAATCGCGCAGAGCGCTTTCTTTTTTCGCCCAAGTCACGGAGTGCGGGCAACGTCGACAGGCCATATTGCATATAACGTCTCAGCAGTCGCGACATCGATGAACAGTAAAGCCTCTGGATGAGCCGCATCAAGTCTGTCAAGGGCAAGCCTATCCGGTGAAGATAGAGGAGAGCGGTGCTCTGTCACCGCTCTGCAAATCGGTGTGGTGCCTGCTCTTACTCCTGCTGTCAATGGTATAAGGTCGGATGACTTTCCCCCAGGCATCCTTGTGCCGACTGCTTTGTTATATGAAGTCATCGACCCGCATTCTTATAGGTCTTATATGGTTTATTATAACAGTACTAGAAAATTTTTTCTACATCTCCTACAAATTCTTTCACACATAGACAATAAGTGGTATAATGTGAGTAAAATTTACATAAGGGGTTTATTAGATGGCCATATATTACTTATTCCTAGACGAGTTAAAGCCTAATAACTATTATAGGCATTTTTGTCTGGGAGGCTGTATAGTAGAAGAAATGGTATATAAAAATAATGTCATACCGTATATAAATAAACTAAAATTCGATGTATTTGGTAATACAACTATTATCCTTCATGAAAACGAGATAAGCGGTAAAAATGGTGAATATAATTCATTAAAAGATCCAGCAAAAAATGAATTACTATGGAATGGCTTAAAAGACTTATTCACTAAAGATTGGCTAACAACGATGTGCGTTTCATTAGACTGTACTTCATACAAAAGCACTTATAAAAGTAAAAGTAAAATTGACAACAGTGAATATTATATCGCAATGCAGATAATACTTGAAAATTATTTGCATTTCCTTGAGACTAATAATGGATATGGAGCAGTATATATAGAATCACGAGGTATTGTAGATGATCAACATCTAGAAGACCAATATAACTTAGTAAAATCCAATGGCACATTGTTTTTTGATAAAAAAATATATCAAGAAAGGCTAAAGACTATTAGTTTCACCATGAAAGCAGATAATAATATTGGCGTGCAAATTGCAGATTTTATTCCGAATCCTATTGCAAGACATTTGAAGGATGGAAAGCAAAAAACAATGAATTTGTACACAGAGATATTCGGCAGACTTTACGACGGAAAAATGAATTTAGTTGACAGATTTGGTCACAAAAATGTGTTATAATTTTATTGACTTTGGACACCATAAATGCTAGAATATTTATGTTAGGGAATAGCTTCGCTGCTTTCTAACATCAGAATAAGCAAGGGAATAGCTTCGCTGCTTTCTTGCAATGATTTTCAGAGAAGTTTCCGCACAGGAAACTTTCTTTGGTCTTATTTAAAAAATTCGAGACCTTCCTAACAGAAGGTCTTTTTTATGTTTCCGCTAAGTCCATGATTTAGAAAAGCTACAGAGACACGTATATGGGAGGATTTTGTATAACGTCTCAGCAGTCGCGACGCCGATGAGCAGTAAAGCCTCTAGCTGAGCCGCGCCAGGTCTATCAAGGGCAAGCCTGCCCGGCGAAAATAGAGGCGGTGTGAAAGTCAAGCAGTTTTTTCACAAGTATGGTAAGCAGTTTTTTCAGTGTACGGTAAGGAGTTTTTTCCTAAGGCCGGTAAACAGTTTTTCTGAAGTAGGGTAGGCAGATTTTTCTGCTTATGGTAAGGAGTTCTTTCAGGTAAACAGTTCAGGATGCTTCAACCGGTAGGACTCCCCCTTGAAGGAAAAGCATTTGGCATGGTGCAGTATCCTGTCAAGCAATGCAGTGGTAAGAACGGGATCCCCCATCATCTCAGCCCAGTCTGTGATTTCCTTGTTGGTGGTAAAGACAATGGATGAGGTCTCATATGTATCACTGATGAAGGTAAAGAACCTGTTAGCCTGGCTGCGTGATATTGGGGTGTATCCAATTTCGTCGATAATGATCATCTGGGCCTTTTTAATATTTTTAAGCCGGAATCCGGCGGTGCGTTCGGATTCGGCGGAATCCAGTACCTTTATGAGGTTAACCATCTTCTCAAAGCAGACGGTATATCCGGTGTTGATTGCTTCCAGCCCGAGTCCAACCGCTATCATGGTCTTGCCAAGGCCTGGAGGGCCGGCAAGAACGATATTACCACAGGTATCAAGCCACGTCAGTTCTTTCAATTGCTTTATCTGGCTGTCGGTTATACCGGATTCCAGTTCCGCCGGATCGAATTCCTCAAGTGGATGTACGTTCGGAGGGAAGTGGGTTGCAGCATAGTTGCGTTTCCTACGGCGCTCATTACGGCCACGGACTTCGGTCTCAAGGACGCAAAGGAGGAACTGCTTGTAGGAGGCATCCTCATTTTCAGCCTTTTCCAGCAGGTCTGCAATCTGTTTGGAGGAATGTTTCAAGGCAAAGGTTTCCAGCAGAGCACTTAAGCGCTGCACTGGGATGTGATCGGTATCAATGTTTCTTGCAATCTCTCTGTTCATGCGATCACCTCCTGCTGTTCACAACGGTTCTGGAAAGCCTTTTTGTAGACTTCCATATCCTGACGCTGGACTTCATTAAATTCAAAGACAGGAGCGGACATGCGTCCTGCCTTTTCAAGCTGATAAACCACCTTGAACTGAGAAAACCGGTAACGGTAATTCTTACAGCATTCATCCATGACCTGTGAGACAAGTTCGCGTTCCGCCTTTTCAGCATCAAGAAAACGTTCAACCGCCGCCAGTTGCTGGCAGAGATGCCGGGGGTTCTCTTTTTTGAAACCGTTGATGAAATGCTGGAAGGAATAACAGTTCCATTTGCGCCTCAGGTTTTCCATGACGGATATCCAGTCACCGGATGGCTCTCTGCGGTGTTCTTCCAACTGGTTGACACTGCCACGGCACTCACTTATGGTGTGGGTGCAGATATGTTTCCTGTCCTCGCTATAGATAAAAAGTTTGCTGCCGATTGCCTTGTAATATACCGTGGTAAAACAGCACGTGCGTGGTACGGAATATCTGGATGATTTGAACTGGACATAAGGTACTGAATTCAGATCGACCGGCATAAAGCTTGACGGTGAGTTCTCATAGAAGGACGGCACAAGAGGCCTTAGTGCCTCCTTCTCGATCGTATTGAAAACATCGTTCGGTATTCTGAAGGTTGCCTTATGTATACGCTGATTTTTGCGCTCTACCCAGCCGGGAAGAGACTTCCATACATCATCGATGCATGTGATATTCCTGGCACTGAAGAAGTTCTTCTTCACGAAACCGACCACATTCTCTATCGGGCCTTTGCTTTCCGGGTCAGCTTTGTTGCAAACCCAGAGTTTCAGTTCCTGTTCCATGCAGAAATCACCGAATATTCTGGTCTCGACAACTTCGCCATAGGTTTCATTGGCAACGAAGACAGCATCCTGGTCTATGACAAGCTGTTCCGGGCGACCTCCAAGCTTACAGAAAGCCCTGTAAATAGCACGACAGGCTTCCTCGGAGTTATACTTATGATCCTGCGCAAAAACGCTTATTAGGCGGCTGTAGCGCAACAAAAGACAAATGAAGTGGATGTCAACGCCCGGTGCAACATGCTCCTGCCCGAAGTCAATCAACATCTGTTCACCGGGTGGAGTATCGAATACATGGTCATAGATCCGTCTGTTCTCAGGCTCATTTTCAATGATTCCGCTGCTGGTAAGATAATGGATGTAATTTCGCAATGTCTGCTCATTGCCGGGAAGGGAGACGCATGTACCATTCTCAATAAATTTCTCAATGAGAACATCGTGGATCGAACTTACGCAGTAGCTGCTTTTATTGTTGTTTCTGATGATTTCAATTATTGCTGTGCGATAAGGTTCATGGTCAAAGGCCTTGTCCTTTATGAGGTTCTGGTTTGGAACTTCCGGCACGGCATCCATCTGATAGTATTTGCGAATGGTAGGTAGGGAAGGCGGCTTCTGGCCTTTTTCTTCATAATATCGGACTATCTCATTTATGGAGTAGCCGCGTAGTTTCAAATCCTGGATTTCCTGCATCTGTTTTTCTTTCAGCATCATGGATGCCTCCTCTCGTATACTGACTGATTACAGTATACTAATTTCAGGCATTGATGCCATCCTCCTTGTGATTTACTAGTCACACGGGAAAGAAAAAACTGCTTACAGCTTGCAGAAAATTCTGCTTACCGTTTTATGAAAAAACTGCTTACCATGGTAAGAAAGAACTGCTTACCGGACAGAGAAAAATCTCCTTACCGTATGACTGTAAAATCATCTTACCACCCACAGAGGCGGGCGGTGCTCCGTCACCGCTATGCTGATCGGTGTGGCGTGCTGCAGGGACCATTATTTCAGGAACCAAATTAGGGACTCAGACCATGCACGCCCCTGCGCTGACTGCTTTGTTATGTAAAGTTTTGCTCGTCCTCCGGCCGCACGGCGGAGTCAAGGCCGGATTTCCTTTTTTCTATCTATTCTCATTTCAATATATATAAAAAGTGTGTAAAAGCTTTACTACAGATTATACTTACTTACCTGCACAGGTAACGTTATTCTCCATCAAGATAGTTTACTTCCGATTCAATTTTGTAAGATTTTTGCATTTTACCAGTCATAACTCGGACATTGCCTGAGTCAGGATATACAATCACTTCCGGTGAACTTATTGTATGAACGTCAAGATAGACAAGTGGTTCTGCAGAATGGTTAGTCAGCATATGTGTACCATTTTCATTTGGCGGCATAACAATAACATCACCCTCAGTAACTATTACATCCCCCTTGGGCGTCTTTAGTGTAGCAGTCCCGGAAATAATATAGAAAACTTCCTCTGTTCCAGTATGTTGATGGTATGGATAATTGCTTTTTCCAGGTTGCAACGTATAAAACACAACAGTCAACTTTCCCTCTCCAGATACAAACGGTTGCGCTACATAACTATTTTGAAATTCGTAACAACGCTCGTGATGTTTATCTGGGTCGAATATTTTATTCAAATTGACATCTTTATACTGTGTTGTCCTTACGTTTGCAATGATTAGTTCTTGCATAATACATACCCTCCGACTATACAAATTATCAGTACTTCGTCATATACGCAGAGCGTCTTTTTTCGCCCGACGGCTGGAAGCCCGGGCGACGTAACCGGCGACGATTTTATATAACGTTCCACAGTCGCGACGTTCCTGAACCGGACCCGCAACGCCCTTCTCCCTGGCGGTGCTCGCACCCGGTGAAGGAATGTGGTGCCTGCTCGCGCTCCTACTGTCAATGGTATAAGGTTTAATGCCTTTTCTTCAAGGCACCCTTGCGCCGACTGCTTTGTTATATGAAGTATCACCCGTCCTCCAGCCGCTCGGCGGAGTCAAGGCTGGATTTTCTTTTACTAAAGTTATACCCCTCTCATTCTTCCAATAAATATACACACACTCCCTACTACTATACTAAAGATTGATGCTAATATACAATCTACAGGAGTGACAGTCCATCCAATTAAAGTAACTACAATAAAAAATATAGCAATTAAATAAAATAGTAATGCTAAAAAATAATAAGTGCCTCTAACTATAAAAGGTGGCCTATAATCTTCCAAAGAGTTTCTTGTATAATGTCTTTTCACCTTAAAATTTCTTTTCACCTTATAATGCTTTTTCATTATGACCTCTATTTCTTCAATACCTTATCATAAATATCCGTATCACTTAATATAATGTCAACCATACTATTTAAAATTTATTTGTAGTGCACATTTCCTTATTGCGGAAGCATAACCATTGCAGTAGCACTATTCGCCCGACGGCCGGAGGCCCGGGCGACGTCGACGGGTGATATTTCATATAACGTCTCAGCAGTCGCGACGCCGATGAGCTGTGACCCGCGCTAGCCCTTCTCCCTGGTGGTGCTCGTCACCCAGCGAATCGGTGTGGCGTGCTGCAGGGACCTTTATTGCAGGAACCAAATCAAGGACTCAGACCATGCACGCCTTTACGCGGACTGCTTTGTTAGGTGAAGTACACCGGCTCCTTGTTCAGAGGGTGCTACGGACGGCACTCCCTTACAATTCATTTTTTATACCTGTCATATTTCCAAAAATCTTTTGAACTGCTTCAAGGTCTTTAATTACTTGGAAGATACACGTTTGATCACTTCTAAATTCAAATATTAATCTATTATTTATATCTGGTCGTTCTTGAAACTCTCCCGAAACTTGAACCTTACCTGTCTTGTCAAAAGATATAGATAACTCTAATTCTCTTTCAGTATTCTCAAGTGTTGCACTTCCTGAGATACTTTTATAACAGGTTTTTAGGGCTTCTTTAAACAGGAATAATTCACCTGTAGTAAAATAATGATATGAATCAACAGTATATCCTTGTACTTTTATCTCGATTTTACCTTTAGCTCCATATCCACCACCATATGATGTCTCATTTGGGAAACCAAAAACTTCATCAATATTTATTCGGATGTGCTCATCATATCCATTTAAACAAAAGGCTACCATTGGTAGGAATAGATCACTCATACTGGGATCCCTCCATAAATATATAGCTTCAAAGCTAATCTTAAAATCCGCGACACGACGTCGCGGTCCTTTTTTGGTGTATTTCACTTAACGTCTCAGCAGTCGCGACGCCGATGAGCTGTGACCCGCGCGAGCTCTTCCCCCTGGCGGTGCTCGCACCCAGCGAATCGGTGTGGCGTGCTGCAGGGACCTTTATTTCAGGATCCAAATCAGGGACTCAGACAATGCACGCCCTTGCGCTGACTGCTTTGTTATATGAAGTGGGGAGCCCCTCGTAGCCTAGCCACCACGGATGGTGGCGCCTCAAACAACTAATAATGAGATACAATCATCCTAAATTCCACTGATTTCCCAAAACATTTATTAGCTTCATACAAATCATGTTTACATGGTGGATATTCTGGATTTACAACTTCAATGACTAGTTTTGCAAATCCACATTCCATTTCATACTTAAGATCATTAAGTGTTGATTCTTTTAAGCAACAAGGAAGAACTATATTTAAATTACTAAATTCACTTTCTTCAAAACATTTGTTCATCATCTCTTGCCAAGTATCTATCTCAATACTTTTCTCACAAAATGGACAACTGACTGTATCAAAATTATCACCACAATCGATAAATACTGGGTTATCATATTTCTCCCAAGTAATTGTATTTGCTTTTATATACGATTTCAGTAAACGTACTGCACCTTCAACCTTTTTATCATCATCAGGATAAAAAGTATAGTCACAGGGGATAAGCTTATAAATCGTATCTGACATAATGCACCTTCCCTCATATTTTACTGCAAAGCCCTTCTAAAAAAATCGGCGCACGGACGCGCCGCGCTTTTTTGCTCCCCATTTTATATAACGTCTCAGCATTCGCGACGCCGATGAGCTGTGACCCGCGCAAGCACTTCTCCCTGGCGGTGCTCGCACCCAGCGAATCGGTGTGGCACTGCTCGCGCTACAGGTCGAATCGTAGAGGAGCCGT
>JAEZLF010000252.1 GCA_023435925.1 Bacillota bacterium | reverse complement strand
AAAATCTTATTTTGTCCAATTCTTCAAAAGATTCCATCACCGCTGTATGGAGTGCATGGGATGAACCTGCGATTGGTGCCACTCAGGCTCTTCAGGATGCAGGAAGAAATGAAGTGATTGTTGTAGGAGTTGACGGAAACAGCCAGGCGGTTGAATTGATTAACAAGGACACCAACCTGAAGGCCACTGTAGCTCAAAACTTTAAAGGCATGGCCGGAATTGTTATTACAGAGATGACAAAAATGTTTAATGGTGAAGAAATTACCAAGGGCGAGCAGTATGCTCCTGCATCTATCATCACCAAGGAATAGCAGAAATTGCAATGAAGGAGTGATAAACATGCTTTTACAGACCAGACAGCTTTGCAAGCAGTTCGGAGGCGTTTATGCACTCCGGGATATCGGATTTGAAATTGCTGAGGGTGAGACGCACGGCCTTGTAGGCGAAAATGGTGCAGGAAAATCTACCTTAATAAAAATATTGACAGGTGTTTACAGCCTGGACAGCGGAGAAATATACTGGAACGGGGAGCGCGTAAATATACGCAATCCCCGCGAGAGCCGCGAAATCGGCATTAATGTTATTCATCAGGACAGAAACCTAATTCCGTCATTCAACGGTGTAGAGAATATCTATCTTGGACTGGACTACGAAAAGAAGGCGGCATTAACCATTGATTGGGCGAAAATGAAGCAACGCGTAATGGATGTCATGCAGGAGCTGGGCGTATCGGTGGACCTAAATCTCCCGGCTTCGGCATTGACGCCGCCCCAGCGGACGATTCTTGAAATTGTCCGGGCAATGATGACGCAGTGCAAGCTTCTGATACTGGATGAACCGACGGCTTCTCTGACGGATAAGGAAGCTGAGATGCTTTTTGAAACAATCGGCAGGCTGAAAAAAAGAGGTACGGCAATACTTTATGTAACCCACCGCATGGATGAAATTTTCCGTCTTACCGACCGTATCACTGTATTTAAAAACGGACAACTGGTAAACACCCTAGAGACAGCAAGTGTCAACAAGGATAAAATCATCTCCATGATGACAGATAACTGGGTTAGTGAAAAAATCAATGTTGCCAAAGAATTCGGAAAGGATATTTTAAAAGTAGATCATATAGCTTCAAGAGATGGAATTGTCAAGGATGCAAGCTTAACAGCACGTGCAGGTGAGATTCTGGGTATTTTCGGGTTGGGCGGCAGTGGCCGGACAGAGCTGCTGGAATGTGTTTATGGCTACCGCAAGATTTCAGAAGGAACTGTTACCCTTGACGGTCATGTTGTGGATAAACCCACACCGGCTAATTCCATAGCAAACGGAATGGTGCTTATCAGTGAAGACAGGCGTGGCAAGGCACTTGTCAGTTCACTTACAGTCGGTCAGAATATTGTTCTTTCAACCATTGACAGGTATGCGCATTTCGGAATCGTTGACGGAAGAAAAGAAATCAGCGACGCAAAAGAAAAGATTAACAGACTCAACATCAAAACAGAAGGTCCTCAGCAAACTGTATTGCAGCTTTCGGGAGGCAACCAGCAAAAAGTCGTATTTGCAAAAGCTCTGATGTCCGACCCCAAAGTTTTGCTTTGTGATGAGCCAACGCAGGCAGTGGATGTTATGACCCGTTTGGAAATCCACAAGCTGCTGCGCCGGAAGGCGGACGAGGGTAACGCAGTGGTTTTCGTATCATCCGACTTGAAAGAGGTATTGGAAGCAACGGATAATGTATTGATTATGGCAAACGGGAAAACAAAGGGGCTGTTTGCAAATGACGGTCTGACTGCGGAACAGGTACTTGCCTGCTGTTATGCAGATTAACCAGGGGGGGAACAACACATGAATAAAAAGATAACATTTTCAGAAGTTATGCGCGCATATGGTACTATATTTGCGGGGATCATTATTGTCATAGCATTTAGTATACTGCGTCCCGATGCATTCTTTACCATGGGCAATTTTATTAACATTACACGGCAGATTTCATTGCTTGTAATCATTGGGCTTGGTGCTACACTGGTTATGTCTGTAGAGGAATTCGATTTGTCGGTTGGCGCCGTTGCTAGCCTTGGTGGTGTCATTGCAGCAAAAATGGCTGTTGCTGGTTTACCGATGCTGCTGTGTTTTGTCGTGCCGGTGGCAGTCTGCTTTATAATCGGACTTGTAAACGGTTGGATTGTTACCCGGTTTAAGGTCCTTTCATTTATTACTACTCTTGCTATGAGCACTATAATTGGAGGTTTTACCTTCTGGTTCACCGGGGGCGCTACAGTCTTCCAAAATATACCAAAAAGCTTTACCTATATAGGCACGAAGAGCTTGTTCGGGCTCCCACTGTTATCGATTATCATGATATTACTGAGTGTACTTTTCTGGTTCATCATGCGGCATACAGCATTTGGCAGAAAGCTATACGCAATTGGCGGCAATGAAGCTGCATCCCAGGTATCAGGCATTAACGTAAAGAAACATAAGAATCTGGCATTTGCTCTCTGTGCTGCTCTTGCCGCACTTACCGGCGTACTGATGGCGTCCCGTTTAGGTTCGGCTCACCCAACCGGGGGGGATGGATTATTTTTGCAGTCGTATGCTGCCGCGTTCCTTGGCAGAACCGTCTTTAAAGAAGGGGTACCAAACATCTGGGGTACCTTCGTAGGTGCAGCGATTCTTGGAGTACTTGCAAACGGATTAACTATCATGCAGGTACCTACTTTCATGCAGGATCTGCTTACAGGCTGTATTATTATTCTGGCAGTAGTTGTCCAGAAGATCGGACGCGGTGATACAAAATGATTGGAATAGCATCAGAACGGAATCGTGTTGCATTGGAAAAAGGCAAGCTGACAGTAGGATATTTACTGGCAGGCTTTCCGCAGAAGGATAGCTTTATTGACATCATATCAGGCTGTGAGTCAGCAGGTCTGGATGTGTTTGAAATCGGATATCCGTCCGATGATCCGGCTGCAGACGGTGAAATTATAAGACAGGCGCATGGCCTCGTCGATTTATCGGTGCGGAAAGATATTTCGTACTGGAAAAAAGTTCGGAATGCAGTTAACAAGCCTATCTGGGTAATGGCTTATAAAAAGGATCTGATCGATTCGGGGGTTTATAAAACGCTTGCGCAGAACGGTCTGGCAGATGCATTTGTCATACCGGATGCGACTTATGAACAGCGGCTCGCACTTCTTTATGAACTGAAACCGCTGGGTGTAGATGTGTTAGGCTTTGTCAACCCGGATATGGACAGAGATGAACAGGAAGCATGTTTTGAAAATTTTACAATGGTATATCAGCAGCTTTATTCCGGTCCGACAGGATTGCCGGTAGTAACGGATGATTATGTAGAGACGCTTGCCCGTGCACGCATGCATAATAATTTGTATGTATTTGCAGGCTTTGGCATCAGTACGTGCGAAAGGGCAGCACAGCTGATCGAAAGTGGTTTTGACGGAGTGATTATAGGAACGGCAATGATGTCAAAGCTAAATACATCACAGGATGAACTGATTTCTTTTGTAAAAGAATTAGGCGTGGCAGTCAAAAAAGGCAGGTGAAATCAATGCAGTATGTTGCAACGTTTGATATCGGTACTACAGCGGTAAAAGGGGTACTGATGTCCAGAAATGGCAGAAGTGTACTGGAAAAGAGTATTACTCATAAAACATTTTTTAACGGTGAGTTCAAGGAGCAGTGTCCACTGGACTGGTACGCAGCATTCTGTGACATATCACATTTGTTTTTCAAGCAGGGTGTTTCTCCCTCGGAAGTGTCCGGTATCATTATGAGTGGGCAGATGCAGGATCTGATAACAGTTGACGCGGATTTGCAGCCCGCATGCAATGCGATTCTCTATTCTGATGGAAGAGCGGGTCTGCAGGCGCAGGAGATTATGGCTGCAGTCGGTCTGGAGGAAATAGAAAAAAGTACAGGTAATCATTTTGACGGTTCAATGCCCTTTCCAAAACTGCTCTGGCTTAAGCAGAATGCGCCTGCTGCATACGAAATTACCAGAAAGATACTAATAAGCTCGAAGGACTATGTTATTACAAGACTTACAGGAGAATTTGTTACAGATGTTACCTCAGCATCCACTACAGGGTTGATGGATATCCGCAGTAAATGCTGGAACACTTTATGGATGCAGATTGCCGGGCTGGACTGCAATAAATTGCCTGCCATCCGCTATGCGGATGAAATGGCGGGTACGGTCTCAACGGCGGCTGCCGCGGAGAGCGGCTACACTGCAGGAACACCGGTTTATACAGGCACCGGTGATGCGGGAGCCACCACTCTGGCTAGTGGCATATCGATGAATGGAGAGTTTAACATTAATTTAGGAACGTCGGGATGGATATCATGTGTTTCGGCTGATGTCATGGAAAAGCGGGATGTATTTAATCTCGCAGCAATGCCGAGAGATGTGTATATAAATGTAGTACCTTTTCTCAACGCCGGGAATGTCCATAAATGGGTCAGCAGTATACTAGCACCTGACGATTCGGCGATAGGGAAATATCAATATGTTGACCGGCTGCTTGAAGAAAGTGAAGCAGGAAGTCATGGAGTCATGTTCCTTCCTTACCTTGCGGGAGAGCGTTTCCCTGTAATGGATACTGCAATTAAAGGCGGCTATACGGGAATTACAGCTAGGACAACCAAGCAGGACATGGCGCGCAGCGCACTGGAAGGGGTGGCGTTTTCCATAAGGCAGGGCCTGGAGTCTATAGGAAGCACTCCGAAGAAAATCTCGCTGATTGGCGGCGGTGCCCAAACAACCGTATGGTGTCAGATACTTGCAGATGTCCTGGGGTATCCGGTTTTTGCATACGGAAATTCTGAATATCTGCCGGCGGCTGCAATTGCTGCTGCCGTTCTGATCGCACAAGGCGAGATGTCCGATTATACTTCGTTTGTCAATTTGCTTCAGAGCCTGGGAGAATGTATTAATTATATGCCGAACCCCGGAAATGTCACGCTGTATAATGAAATTTATCTGCGTTATCTCAAAGTTTATCCTGCGTTTAGATCTATTTGAATCAAAAGTGGCCCATAATAAAGGCAATGGAGCATGAAGGGTCAGGCTTGAAATATTCTGTTATTTAAAATATAATGTAAAATAATGGGGTCGTTTTGTGCCTTGAAGACCAAGAATGAATGTTCCGGAATTCCGGAGCGGTTTATCATGTGGTGAGTCGTGGCAAGAATGGGGATATGTCTTGTCAGAAGAAAATCCAAAATATTTCGTTTAATTACATAGAAAAGAAAAAGTGTTATCTATAGAAGATTTGAGTTCGTAAGGGTAGAATATGACCTGTTTTTTGGAGAGTATGAGGTAAATTTACAGAGGATTGAAGATGAAGCATATTTTTTTGATTGGCGGAACGATGGGCGTAGGTAAAACAACAACCTGCCGTATTATGAAAACCAAACTCAACAACAGCGTGTTCCTTGACGGGGACTGGTGCTGGGATATGCACCCGTTTCAAGTGACCGATGAGACGAAACAAATGGTGATGGAAAACGTATGTTTCCTCCTGAATAACTTTATACGGTGTTCAGCCTTTGAAAACATTGTGTTTTGCTGGGTCATGCACGAACAGGCCATTATTGACGGTATTCTATCCCGAATAGAAACCTCAAACTTTAAGATTCACTTGATATCATTGGTATGCGGTGAACAAGCGCTGCGAACCCGCCTGTCCAAGGATGTCAAGGCTGGGATTCGGACGGAAGATGTGATACGCAGAAGTATAGAGCGCATCCCGTTTTATGAAGTATTGAATACCATTAAGGTTGATGTATCAAATAGAAGCCCGGAGCAAGCGGCAAATTTTATTATTGAGGAATGCTGATGGGCCGGAAAACTGTCAGGAAGTATGTATTGAAGTGATATAGAAATAGAAAGTTTATAACTGAATGAAAGGTGCAACTATGATAAACAATGCTATTAAGGTAAAAAACATTACTTTGAAAAATCGAATAGCTATTCCACCAATGGTATGCTTTCACTGGACGGATGATAACGGTTATGTGACAGAAAAAAATATCAAGCACTATACTGACCTGGCAGAGGGTGGCGCGGGTCTGATCATTGTTGAAGCAACTGCGATTACCAAAAGATCACGCCTCCATAATACCGAGCTGGGGCTTTGGGAAGATGCGCAAATTGATGGCTTTAAGAAGATTGTCGATGCTATTCATGCAAATGGAGCTAAAGCCTTTATCCAATTGGTCCATGCTGGCGGAAACGGAATCGACCCACAAGCAGATGCACCCAGTAGTATGAAGTACAGGGATAATATAAATGGAGTGGAAATGACCAAGGCTAGAATCACTGAAACAACAGAGGATTTTGTTAAGGCTGCACTTAGAGCACAGAGAGCAGGATTTGATGGTGTTGAACTGCATGGCTGTCACGGCTATCTTATTTCATGTTTCTTCAACAAAAGAACGAATAGAAGGACTGACGACTATGGACAGGATAAAGCTCTTTTTGCCAAAGAGGTATTGTATGCTGTAAAAAAAGCATGTGGTGATGATTTTATAGTCGGCATCCGTCTAGGTGCTTTTGAACCACTGTTAGAAGATGGCATGAACCATGCAAGATCCATCGCAGCGCTTACTGATTTTCTTGATGTATCATATGGCGGTGACTGCGATGCATATGCTCCGGATGAATTCCCATGTTCGCCTGCAGTATATGGTGCTATGTGCATAAAAAAGGAATTAACGGATATGCCCGTCTTCGGAGTTCATAATATCAATAGCAAAGAAGATGCCATCAATGCGTTAAATACCGGAATAGATATTATAGATGTTGGTAAAGCAAGCCTGGTGGACCCCGGCTTTGCCGGACACATTATAAATGATGAGCCATATGGGCAGTGCCTGCACTGCAAGAATTACTGCAGGTGGAATCCAAACGAAATGGCAAGCCCAGATCTAAAGTGCCCTGGGCGCGTCGAATTTCAAAAATGAACGATAAGCACGGTACTGTAAGAGGACGGCGGTTTGTCACCGCCTCCTACTCGATTATTACATTCCCTTATTGATGACATTACGCTTTAATAACAGGGTCCGAACTATCCTCCAACCTCCATATATTTCTGTCTGCCCGGAACGGCAGACAAGATAGTGCACCGAAAATTCCTATTACAAAAAACAGCATAGCTGCACCAGAGCCTTTTCCTGTACCGAATAGTGTGATCAAAAGACCTTGCACGAAGCAGTAGCAATGCAGAGCTTCATTCTTGTTCTCCCTAAATGGTTCTTGATTTAAGTAAAACTCATCCAAAACAATTCCTATTTTACCACAAATATATTCGTTAACCACTATACAAATTAGAAGTTATTGTAGACAAGCCATGTTGATAAACTGGTGTAAATTGTCTTGACAACTATATCACCCTGATATAATCTTTACTATATCAGGGTGATATAAGGAGTAGATCAATGAATATTTTGTTTATCAATGCAAACCTGCATGGGCACATTAATCCCACACTTGGATTGGTTAAGAAACTTACAGAGAGAGGAAACCAGGTCAGCTATTTTTGTTCAGAACCATTTTCAGAGCATGTAACAAAGATGGGAGCAAAATGGATTGGATTCAGTAACAGGTTGGATCTGTTTTTTAAAGATTACCGCCCGACAGACAGGCATCCGTTTTTCATGTTGATGGAATATATCCTTTTGTATGATGAAGTGGTGCTGCCAGAAATATTGGATATAGTGAAAGAAGATCTATATGATATGATTATTTGTGATTCTATTTTCGGAGGAGCCTGTTTTTTGAAGCAGATTACAAGGATTCCGGTTGTATGTTCCCACTCTTCTTTCGCAATGAGCCAGGCACCGGTACCAAAGCAGATGCTTGAGGCAGGGTTCCATCCTCAATTGGATCATTGCTATCAGATTTTAAAACGGATCTGTGAAAGTTATAAAATTGAGGAACCTTCATTAGAACGGGTTTTTACAAGCAAAGGAGATTTGAATATCATATACACCACTCGTGGTTTCAATGGAGATGATGGGGTACACGGGCCGGATTACTTATTTGCCGGTCCGTCCATCGATCGGCTGCAGGAAGTATGCGATTTGGATTTTTCCGTGATAGAAGACAGAAAGCTTATATATATATCACTTGGAAGTCTGAATACGGATTTTATAGATTTTTATAAGACATGTATTTCGGCATTTCGTGACATGGATTATTATGTATGCATGTCCATTGGTAAGAAGTGCAAGGTCTCACAATTAGGTGAAATTCCGACAAATTTCCTTGTAGATAGTTTTCTTCCGCAGCTGGAGATTTTAAAGCGGGCGGATGTTTTTATCACTCATTCAGGTTTTAACAGCGTGAACGAAGCTTTATACTTTGGAGTTCCAATGCTTGCATTACCTCAGGTCAATGATCAGCATATGGTTGCTAAGCGTCTTGTTTCCATGCAGCTTGGAATGATAGAAAATATTAAGGAATTGTCTCCGGACATACTGAGAACTAAAACGGAAACACTCATAACGGGGAGAAAAATCAAAGAAAATTGCATGCAAATTTCTCGGGAAATGAGGAATTCTGCCAAACTTGAGCAGACAGTATGGAAGCTTGAAAAATATGCAGATGCTTGGAAGGAGAGAAGATAGGAATGGCGCTAAGGAATAAATCAATGTATGCTATTTTGGGCATTTTGAATCTGTCACCAAGCACCGGCTATGATATAAAAAAGTATAGTGACAAGGTACTCTCTGGATTTTGGAATGAAAACTTCGGACATATCTATCCAACATTGAAAATGATGCTTGAGGATGGGATGATTGAAATTGCTTTCAGAGAAGAAAATGAAAAGAAAGTCCGGTATAGAATAACCGAAAAGGGAAAGCAGGAGTTTGAGACATGGCTTTTGGAAGAGACCATGCAGCAGCCGGTACGTTCTGAGTTTATGCTGAAATTATTGTTTTCAAGCAACCAGCCGAGAGAAAATGTTATCCGGATGATAGAGAATTATAAAGAACTCCATGAGAAGAATAACGGGAAGTATCTTGAAATGCAAAAGGATCTCGAACAAGGCATCCAGCAGATACCAAAGGAGCGGGCCTGCTTTATAAAAGCGGTGCTAAGAAGCGGGATAATATCAAGTGAGGCTGTTATCCATTGGTGCAATGAGACAATAGAAGAAATGCAGCATTCGTAAGGTGCAGAAATCGGACCTTTTCTGGAGTCTTTTCCATCTATCGACATGGTTTCAGAAATGGATATGAATTAGGGTATAAATCACATCATGGGAGGAAGATCGGAAGGGGTAGCTGTATTAGTGTGAGAGCAAGCCTTTCTGTAATTGATAAATTATATGATAGAAGAACTGATTACAATAGACCAAATAAAGTTGAATGTACGTTATACCCTCAACGGGAAATCCGTTATTTTATTTCTTCACTTTAGTGGTGGGAATCTAAATATGTGGGAAGGGATAACACCGCAATTTGAAAATGAATACAGTATCGTCGTGCCAGATATCAGAGGACATGGCAGGTCCGATAAGCCCTTGACAGGGTACCATATAGATGATATGGCGAAAGATCTCTATCTGCTGCTGCTAAAGCTGAACGTAGAGAGCTGCCACATCGTAGGCAGCTCAATGGGTGCTGAGGTTGGTCTTAGCTTGGCTGCAGCACATCCGGAGCTCGTCCGATCACTTGTATGTGAAGGGGCTTTATACAATGAATTTGGTGAATTTGGGTTATTTAATGGCACAGAGGATGAAATTAAACTGCAAAAAGAAATCCTGCGAAAGGAACTTGCAAAAAGGATTATGGAATGAATATTTTTTATCCTACTTTAAAAACAATCTACAACAAACGAAGGACGGTGAATTTTCATATTGCTATTTGAACTACATCAGAAATGAATATATTCAGAAATATTGGGATGTGAGGTTTGAGCAATATTACAAACGGGTTAAATGTCCGGTTCTATTCCTAGTTAGCGAAGAGGAAAGGAAGGATGAAAGAATAAGCCATAGCCTGTCTGCTTTCACCCAATTGTTAACGGAATATGAAATTAAGCATATAGAAAATTCTGTTCATGCCTATGTATGGATGCAGCTTCCGCAAAAAGCCGGTGAAATAGTTAGCAGCTTTATTACGAAGTATGATCTGGATGACTGAATTCTCTGCAATAAAGCCGAAAAGAACGGAGAATGTGATTCTTTCACTTCGTGAGAAAATATCAAAGGATTTATAGGGGGGTGTACTTTTGAATATAAAGAAAGTTTCAAATGATAAGAAAGCATATATTGACTTGCTTTTATTGGCTGATGAACAGGAAAGCATGATAGACAAGTACCTTGAACGTGGCGAAATGTTTGTTCTGAGCGATAATGGAGTAAAAGCCGAATGCGTGGTTACTAAAGAAGCGGACGGTATTTATGAACTTAAGAACATTGCGGTTATGCCTGGTTATCAGCGAAAGGGCTATGGAAAAAAACTGATAGACTATCTGTTTTCACATTACACCGATTGTAATGCGATGTTTGTCGGAACGGGTGATGTTCCCTCTACACTCAGCTTTTATCAGAAATGCGGATTTACAGAATCACATCGAATACAAAACTTTTTTACGGACAACTATGACCATCTTATGTTTGAAGATGGGAAACAGCTTGTTGATATGGTCTACCTGAAACGGGAACGATAAATTTCAATTCGTCCATTATGAAGAGGGAATGAAAATTCTGAATGAAAAATTTGGAAATGGTAAAGACAATGTAATTCGGTTACTCATGTTTAAACCATCCTTTTGTATTGTTTGCAATCCGGACAAGAATCAGCATAACCGGTACCTCAGTTAAAACACCGACTATGGTAGCTAGCGCAGCAGGACTTTGTGTACCGAAAAGAGAGATTGCAACTGCGACAGCAAGTTCAAAGAAATTGGACGCGCCGATCATGCCGGCCGGTGCTGCAATATCATGTGGCAGCTTTAATGCCTTGCTTGCAAGATAGGCAATGAAGAAAATAAGGAATGTCTGGATAATAAGTGGTATCGCTATCAACACGATGTGCAGAGGATTATCCAGGATAACATCGCCTTGGAATGAAAAAATGATAATCAATGTCAATAGAAGGCCAATGATTGTGATATTCCCAAATCTCAATATAAATCGGTTTTGAAAATATTCCAGGCCGTGTTTTCTGGTAACATAGTTCCGGGTTATTACACTGCCAATAAGCGGAATTACAACGAACAAAACAACCGATAGAATCAACGTGTCCCATGGTATAGACACGCCGCCTACCCCAAGTAGAAATGCGACAATCGGAGTAAAAGCAATAAGAATAATCAGGTCATTGGTTGCAACCTGCACAACCGTATATGCGGCGTTGCCCTTTGTCAGATGACTCCATACGAATACCATTGCGGTACAGGGGGCAGCCCCAAGAAGTATAGCGCCTGCCAGATAGTCCTTCGCAAGCTCTGCAGGAATAAGGGTTTTAAAAATCACAAAGAAAAATAGCCAACCCATACCGAACATAGTAAACGGCTTTATCAACCAGTTGGCTACCCATGTTACGAATAGCCCTTTTGGGTTTTTACCCACATTTTTAATACTTTGAAAATCGACCTTCAGCATCATGGGATAAATCATAAGCCAGATGAGCAGGGCAATCGGTATGGAAACATTGGCATACTCAAAGCGTCCGAGAAACGCAGGGATACCGGGTAGAAATTTACCAATCAGTATTCCTGCGACCATACACAGAACGACCCACAGCGTTAGATATTTTTCAAAAAAACCGATTCCGGTATTTTTACTCTTTTCCATTTAAAAGCCTCCTAATTCTATCTAACCTTCTGCAGAATCTTCACGACCTCCTTGGCATTCAAAACCTTACCGTAAGAAACCACCTTTCCGTCGATAACGAGAGCAGGTGTTGTCATCACTCCATATGCCGCGATTTGTGAGAAGTCGGTCACATGATCAATCGTCGTATCCATCCCGAGCTGCTCCAATGCTTCTTTTGTTGCCGCTTCAAGCTGATTGCATTTTGCACAGCCGCTGCCCAAAACCTTTACACTTGCGCCCTCTGCTTTTGCGCTTTCCGCTTTCGCCATGCTTTCCGCATCACAATTGCCGCCACAGCAGCATGAGGTTGTTTTTTCATTTTTGTTTTTTCTTCCAAACAGTGCCATATTCATTACACTCCTTTATAAGTTGTTATTATAGTTAAGCAACAGCTGTCACCGCAGCCACCGCAGTTGTTTTCTGCAACAGATTTACAGATGTCCTGACCATTCACACAGATCATTGGGGAGGGAAAAATGCCTTCTATGCTATCAGCGCTTGTAAAGCGTTGAATAAATACCCAACCACTATAATTCCAGCGGTACATATAGCAATAAAAACAGCCAGTAGCTTTGGCTTAACAGCCTTACGGAGCATGATCATGGATGGTAAAGACAGAGTGGTAACGCCCATCATAAAAGACAGCACCGTACCAAGTTGGGCGCCTTTGGAAAGCAGCGCTTCGGCAATCGGAATCGTGCCAAAGAT
Organism: Bacillota bacterium; assembly: GCA_023435925.1. GTDB lineage: Bacteria > Bacillota > Clostridia > Acetivibrionales > DTU013 > JAEZLF01. The sequence goes on along the minus strand of JAEZLF010000252.1, from coordinate 6,917 downwards.
ATCAGCATACATCGGTACGCCTATCAGTGTCGCTAAGATAACGCCGAAGGGGTTTTTGCTTCCAAGCAGGGATACTACCCATGACTCAGGAATCCAGTTGTGAATGATTGCTCCTATTCCTACGCCAATCAGGATGTATGGGAAAACCTTTTTAAAGGTAGATAGCGTTTGTTCCTTCGAATATATCAACCGGTCTTTTCTCGTCAGATCCGGTGATTCGATATCAACACTACCAGCCGATAGAATAAAGCTTTCCACATGCTTTTCCATGTGCATTTTCTCGATAATGGTACCACCAATCATAGCTATTATAAGCCCGAATATGACATATAAAATAGCTACCTTTGCGCCAAAGATGCTCATCAAAAGGACAAGGGAGCCAAGGTCTACCATCGGCGAAGAAATAAGGAACGAAAAGGTCACTCCCAGAGGCAGACCAGCAGATGTAAAACCTATAAAGAGCGGTATTGATGAACACGAGCAAAACGGTGTCACAGTTCCGAGCAGAGCAGCAGCTAAATTTGCCTTGATGCCATGAAAACGCCCTAATATTTTTTTGCTGCGCTCAGGCGGAAAATAGCTCTGAATGTAACTGATGATAAAAATCAGAAAGCATAATAGAACTACAATTTTTATAACGTCATAAGCAAAAAACTGAATGCTTCCAATCCAGTGATTCGTAGTGTCAAGACCCACTGCTGTCAGACCTCTGCCAATTAATTCGTTTAGCCATTTCATTCCAAGCATTTGATTCTGGATAAATTCCCAAATTGCTTTAAATATTTGCATAGAAGATTTTCCTCACATTCAATAATGATTGCGCCGCAAAAAGTCGCTTCAGCTCCTGGATCGACTTGTTGCAGCAAAATCAATAATAGGACAACAATATCAAATAATTTTGATGTGTTCCGCTGTTTAAAAGCCATCACCAGATGGCTTACTTTTTGCAGCAGTCTTATACTTCTGTAACCGTGTTAGGTGTTGTCAGCTCCTTCAGCAGTGTACCGGCATAAGAGCTGCCTTTTTCACTGATTTTGTAGTGTGTCCATTTACTTTCCTGCCGGCTTTCCACTACGCCCGACTCAACCAAAATCTTCATATGGTAGGAGAGTCCTGACTGTCCTAAGTCCAACTGTTCAAGCAAAACGCAGGCGCATTTTTCACCACCGCGCAATAGTTCAAGTATCCGTAGACGTTTTTCATCGCAAAACGCTTTAAATATCTTTGCGTGCTCCTCATATGTTGTTTCCAAGCCATCACCTCATATCAAAAATATTTGATATGTTATTATAATATGCATCAAATCAAATTTTGTCAATATAATTTGAAAATATTTTTCAGTAAAAAGTAAAGGTATCCTAAAAGCACCCTACGGTTTTATTTCGTAGAATGCCTTGATCATTCATGCACTTATTCATCAATGCACACACTATCGTGAGATGAAGCAAAAACATTTAGTAAGGTGCTCTGGTTAAGATGGTATGTGTTGAAGATTTGCATGGCCGGAGTAGATTAGTCGAGGCGTTATGCTTGTGACAATTTCGTCGAGGACATAGTTAATTATTTTGTTAATTCTATGGGGACCGGAAGGAAAAAGAACTGATAGTCGAGAATAAGTCAAAATATTTAGTAAAAATAGATACATAAAAATGAATGTTGGAAGGAATGTATTTGCCAATCCTTTCATGTACTATAATAAAATGCAGCATAAGAAAACCTATTTTATTCATTTTTACCTAAAGTCTATATTAAGCAAAGACACTGTCACGCAGTAATTACATTATAATGATATCAGAAAACTAGACAGACAAAGCAGTGAAAATAACACTTAGAACACTGAAAATATTATCCTGAACCGTAAAGGTGAACCTCTCACTTTAAGAGTATATAACGGCAGAAAAAGAACAACAATAATAATAGGATTAAATCTAATAGGGTGAAAATAGTTCTTTTAGATTCTGTAAGTGTTTATGCAGCTTACTTATACTAGAAGAACGAGACACGTTCTTATAGGAGGCGCGTTGATGGATATGAAAGCCGTAGGACAACGAATTAAACAAGCTAGAGAAGCAAAAAGGTTAACACAGGAACAGTTAGCTGAGAAAGTAGGTCTCACAGCTTCCCATATAAGTGTTATTGAGCGGGGAATCAAATCGCCGCGGTTGGAAACCCTCGTTGAGATTTTGAATACACTCAAAGTCGATGCCAATTCCATTTTGTCTGATGTTTTATCGGTATCGAATGAAATCGTATCATCTTTGCTGTCCGATAAGTTATCTGCACTACCTGAAACTCAGCAGAGGAAGATACTGAGAGTATTGGATACGCTGATTCAGGAAACAAGCGAAGTATAGCCAATCAAAAGGAGGGTTGAGAGATAACTTTCGACTCTTTTTTATTTTCTGCACATTTACGTCACATAGAGCGATCAAATTATTTAATATATAGTTCTTGCAGAACCATACAAGTTCGTATAGAATTAATTATTGTGAGAAAACAACAGATAATGGCAGAGGATTATGGCAGAATCACAAAATAATCCACAAAACATTATCAGGTTGGAAACCCAAATGGTTTTGTTCTCCCCTATCATGTTTGGAGTAAAAGATGCAGCAAAAGATATACTTATCGGACAGGCTTAAAGATCAGCTTGCCCAAATACCGCACTTCCCTTTGACTGTCGTGGAGGCACCATCGGGTTTTGGAAAAACAACAGCTGTAAGGGAATATTTGAAAGAAACTCTTCCGGACGGTGCCAAACAATTCTGGTATACTTGTCTGAGCGGTAGTCCTTCATTGGCTTGGGCGGGTATATGCGACTTGTTTTCCAACGTCGATAATGAGACGGCAAAAAATCTGAAAAAGCTGGGAGTTCCTACAGTGGATACGCTGATATATATATCAGCGAGTTTCAAAGATTTCAGCTGTTTAAAAGAGACGTATATAGTAGTCGATAATTATCAGCTTATTGAAAGCGATATTCTGCAAGAGTTGATGAGTATATTTTCTATGCACGGAAGCCCTAACCTGCATATGATATTCATCACCCAGCATCTTGGAATAAAAACACAAATCACATTCCATAATACCTATATAAATACTATCGAGTCGTCTGCTTTCTTCTTCGATAAGGATAGCACCGCCAACTTATTCAAAATGGAGGGTATCCGCCTTAATGACGATGAACTGAACAGTGTCTACACAAGCACTGAAGGCTGGATATCCGCTCTTCGGCTACAGATATCCAATTATAGACAAACCGGCTCTTTTGACTATACAGCCGACATTGATCATTTAGTAGAGACCGCTATCTGGAACAGACTTACGCCTGAACAAAGAACCTGTCTGGTTTCATTATCTGTCATGGACAGTTTTACAGTCAAGCAGGCCGCAATCATGCTGGGAGAAGAAACACTTCCTGAACATATCAAGGATTTACTTAAATACAATGATTTCACAAGATACTATCCAAGAGAAAAAATTTATGTAATGCATAGTATTTTACAAAACTATTTACGAAATCAATTTTATCAATATCAATCGGAGGCGTTTCAAAAACGTGTCTTGCACACTGCGGGACAATGCTGTATCGCCGAGTCGGAATTCTACACTGCTGCACGATTCTTCTTCGAGGTCAGGGATTTTGATGCTATTTTATCAACACCATTTAATGGTTTATATCTCGCGAATAAAAGAGAAAGCAAGATGATTGAGTTTCTTATGGAAGTCATCAATGAATGCCCGGAAGAGACAATGTGTAAATACCCCTTTGTATTACTCATGTTTTCGTACTTATTTCGGATGGATGGAGAATATGAATCTTATCATAAATTATGCCGGTTGGTTGATTTAGTCTTAAAAAACAATCCAGCAGGGCTTAATAAAGATGAGCTTCGGCTGCTTAAGGGTGAATACTTGCTTCTTACGTCATTTACCATATATAACGATATTCAGAAGGTACATGAGGGGCAAAAGGCTGCCTATGAGTTATTAGGCGGTTCCAGCAGGTTCAGATTGAACGTGATACCAATTACACTGGGCGGAACATCTGTTCTAAGCATGTTTTGGTGTGAGCCTGGAAAGTTGGATGAAACACTGGTGAATATGAAAAGAAATTTACCTTACCATATTAAGCTGACCCGTGGGCAGGGGGTCGGAGCAGACAGCGCATTACATGCGGAAATGATGCTCATGAGAGGTGACGATATACAGGCCGAGATATTATGTCATAAAGCACTGTACCAGGCTCGCAGCAAAAAAGAAACATGTATTTGTCTGTGCGCTGAGCAGGTTCTTGCCCGGATAGCAATCCTGCGTGGAGATGTGGACGGATTTTTTACCGCATTAGAGAATATTAAGGGGTATTCGAATGAAAGCTCCAATCTATATATACTGCGCATGGTTGACATATGCTTATCGGTTATCAGTGTCGCACTGGACACAACGGATATGGTTGCTAAATGGTTTTGCGATACAGAGAGTATAAGTAAAAAAGTGTATGCCCGGGCTGTCCCATATGTGAATATTCTTTATTCATATCTCTTGGTTAGAGAAAAACGGCATGCCGAGTTGTTAGGCCTGGTTGATGATGCTATTAGCATGGCAAAAGAGATGAATTATATATTTCCACAGGTTTATAGCTTCATATTCAAGGCGAGAGTATGTTACACAAGCGGTCGTGAACGTGAAGCAATGGAGATTCTGGAAGAAGCATTAGTCATGGCGCTGCCAGATAAAATTTATCTACCGTTTGCTCAATTTATATATATGGGCGACATACTTTCTAAAGCGCATATTTGCTCCTTAACATGTAGTGACACTTTCTTTGCATCTCTCAATTCGGATGAGACAGAGAATCCTGTTCAATCCTCAGAGGTCTTAGGGAAAATTCCAGGATGGAAAGCGGACATTGATAAAATTATGACGCTTTTTAATCGATACCATAAAGGCCGAAATATAATTTTAAATGCCCTTAATCAGGCAAAATCACCGCTAACCGCAAGAGAAAGAGAAGTTGCCATTCTTGCCAAGGCCCGCTTGAGCCATAAAGAAATTGCCGAGAAGCTGTACATATCTAAAGCAACGGTGCGAACCATCATATATAATGCATACAATAAGCTGGGTATTCATTCAAAATCTGAGCTAAGTAATATAGATTTATAAAAAATACGAAAACAATTCGTATGAAAAAAAGAACAATCTGCTGTATCGTTAAAGAACGGCAGATTATTCTTTTTTTGAATGAAAACGACTTTTTTAAAGACACCTGATTGCTTAAATAAGTGTAAAGGAAGATTATGTTATGATGCGAATTGATGGAATTTTACAGAGCAGGCAGGTGATACGCTCAAAGGGCAATACCTTATTTTCTCGATGGCTTGATATTTTATATTAGGGGTGATTCATTTGAAATCTAGTTCGAATAAGGAAATAAAAGATACGAAAAAAGTTCGCATGATAAATAAAGAGCACTTTCCTATAATTGATGATGCAGCGCAATCAGGGGAAGGTTATTTTAAAAGAGTAAAAGCTCAGCCGGAATACCAGCTGAAAGTTGAGATGGTAAACGGAACGAACATTCTGTTTGATTTTCGTTCCCGTCTAAACACTGTACGCTTTGGAAAACTCCGTGATGTAGAAATGTTTACAAGTGTACACACAGATGGACTTCATCTGATTTTAGTAAGGAAGGTAAGGTGCCTGTAAAAATTGCCGCAAAGGAGTTCATGGATCTTGTGCTTGTTGACCGGACAAGATCAACACATATGATTCCCGAATGATTTATGCTGCCGGACAATCATCGAAATAGCCACAAAATACGCAGTTAAAGCGTATAGGTGAAATATTAAAAGCATCCAAATTTAGGAGGTAAGAGAAAATTATGAAAAACCTATCCATCAGTGGAAAACTTATTCTAGGTTTCGGTATAGTGCTGGTACTGATGAGCTTGATTATCACCGTCTCAATTATTAGCATATCAAACATGACGAACGTTACAGAGCAGTATTCCAGCTTAATAGTGCCGACTACGAGAAACATCGTCGAGATCAAGAATGATGCTTCTAACATCCAACTGCATATTGCCCGCGTATTCATGCGTAAGGACATTGCTGGTATGGAAGAAGAATTTGCTTTAGCAGGCGAAAATTTTACTAACATGAATGCACGGGTTGAAGAACTGAGTGAAAAAGTTAAAAATGAATCAACACAAGTATCTATTAATAATATTTTATCCATTGCAGATAACGGTTCAGCTATCAGACAGAGATTGTATGATCAAGTTATGCTAGGGACAGAAGAGGGCACGATAGCAGCAAAATTGATATTCACAAATGAGTATATGTCGTTCTTCGAAGAGCTGGAAGAACACATCATAAAGCTTTCCGATGCGATAGCTGTGGCAGCTGAGACTCAGGATGAGAAGGCTGCGGAGGCTTCCAGACAGGCATGGATTATACTTATTGTCGCCGGAGCTGTAGCAATAGTCGCAACGATTATCATCATTTTTGCTATCCGCCGTTCTATTATGAAGCCAGTAACAGAAATAGTTAACGTTTATGACGAGATGTCCAAGGGCAATATGCAGGTGAAAATCAACTACGAAAGCAAGGATGAGATGGGCAAAATGGCACAGAGCATACGAAAGACAAATGAGCTCCTCACCTCGTATATAAACGATATTTCAAAAAAACTTGAATTAATGTCACAGGGCGATATGCGAATTGATTTGGAAATGGATTATATAGGTGATTTTGCGGCAATTAAAAATGCCATAGAACATACCGTTTCGTCTTTAAATCGTACATTGCTAACAATTAACACAGCGGCAGAGCAGGTCAGTACAGGAGCTTCACAAGTGTCAAGCGGAGCCCAGGCTCTTGCATCAGGATCGACCGAGCAGGCTTCTTCTGTAGAAG
>JAEZLF010000197.1 GCA_023435925.1 Bacillota bacterium | reverse complement strand
TCTTTACCCTCAAGGCGCCTCATCAGCGTTGGCGCAATCTGCGTGAAGGCCATGAGCTCTATTGTGCCGGGCATATGATGGAAGCCGCTGTGGCTTATTATGAAGCGACGGGTAAGCGTAAGCTGCTGGACGCCATGATGCATTTTGCTGATTTGATCTGCGATACCTTCGGCCCCGAAGAGGGGAAAATACATGCCTATCCCGGCCATGAAGAAGTAGAGCTGGCTCTGTTTAAAATGTACAAAACAACCGGTGAACGAAAATATTTGGATATGGCCTCTTATTTTGTCGATATTCGCGGAGTGGACAAAGACTATTTCTGGAGGGAAAGTAACAAACCGGACTATATGCCGATCTGGAACTATATGAGCAAGGATTTTGATATTTCCTATTATCAGGCTCATCAACCGGTTCGGGAGCAGAAAAAGGCCGCCGGACACGCTGTGCGAGCAACCTATCTTTACTGCGCCATGGCTGATCTGGCCGGAGAAATAGGGGACGAAAGTCTCTTGGAGGCCTGTAAGACCTTGTGGAATAATATAACAAAGAAACAGATGTACATTACCGGCGGTATCGGTTCTTCCGGAATTTTAGAGCGGTTTACGACCGATTACGACCTTTCAAACGAGGTTGCCTATGCGGAGAGCTGTGCTTCTGTGGGGTTGATGCTGTTTGGCTTGAGAATGAATCATATTACCGGAAACGCGAAATATTTTGATGCTGTTGAACGGGCACTCTATAATACTGTACTGGGCAGTGTGTCACTGGATGGCAAGCGCTTTTTCTATGTGAATCCGCTGGAAGTGTGGCCGGAGGCATGTATGCCCAATACCTCAAAGGAACATGTGAAACCCGTGCGTCAGCCGTGGTTCAGCTGCGCCTGCTGTCCGCCCAATATTGCCCGTACTTTTGCCTCACTGGGGCAATACATCTGGGCACAGGACCAAAACCGCCTTTATTTGAATCTATTTATTGGAAGTACCGTGAAAACAAAGAGCGGGGCGAATGTAACTCTGAAAACAAATTTCCCCATGGAGAATACAATGGAGATCATCGGAGACAAAGCTACAAAAATGGCGGTGCGTATTCCGGATTATGCGAAGAATTTTAAAGTGAGTGAACCATATCAGACACAAAGCGGCTATGCTGTGTTTGACCTGGAGGCTGAAAAATCCGTGATGATCCGCTTTGATGCTCCGTCGCGATTTATCCGAGCTAATCCGGAGGTTCGGGCAAATGCCAGGAAGGTTTGCATTCAAAGAGGTCCCATGGTGTACTGCCTGGAGCAAGCGGACAACGGCGCCAATCTGTCGGCCCTATCCGCCGATACAAATGTTCAGCTTGTTGACGTGGAAAGCGATATTCCCGGAGGTCTTATGATTACCGCTTCCGGTAAACGCTGTAAACCCTGGACGGAGGACGAGCTCTACGGTGAGAATGCGCAGGAATATGAAAAAGTTGTTCTGCGCGCTATACCTTATGCATTCTGGGGAAATCGTGACAGCGGAGAAATGCAGGTTTGGATTCATGAAAGCCGCTCACTGTGAGGAATGACGGCAATCCCGCACAAGGTCATATCTCCATGCTTTAGGGCAAACCCACTTTCCCTGAAAAGGGCAAAATGATTTTCCTGAGACGAAATGAATAATGATGATTAAGACCTTGTGATGAGTCAAATCGACTTGTCACAGGGTCTTCTTTATTTAGACAGATGAAATGGAGAAAATTTTGAAATTTTAGGGATTGCGGCAGATTAAGAGTCGAGGAAACCAAGAGAATGCAATGAGATATGCCCCTCCTTTTGAAGTCTTTTTGAGCCCGAAATTGTTGGAGTTGAGAGAGAGAACGAACGGTGTATGGCATATTACCATAACTAAAAATTCAAACTATATCTGAAAAATTGGTTCAGAGTGTGCTATTTGAACTTATCCGCTGCTTTTATGACTTTTCTTTAACATTTCTTTCATACTTATTGACGACGTCAGACTACTATGATAGTATAGACGATAGAAATAGTCTAGGAGAGGTGTTGATTGCAATGCAAAAATTATTTGACAGCGAAATGAAAGCTATGGAAATCATATGGGAAAATGGACCGATCAGTGCCAAGCAGGTCAGTCTGATTGCTGCGGAACAAATCGGTTGGAACAAAAACACTACATATACTGTCATTAAAAAGCTTGAAAGTAAGGGATATATCAAAAGAGAGGAACCGGGGTTTATCTGTTCATCACTGATTTCCCGTGAGGAGGTTTGCAAGACCGAAGCCCAAAGCCTTGTCGATAAGCTTTTCGGGGGTTCAAAAAAGGCACTTTTCTCTGCTTTGCTAGAGGATGAAAAGCTCACTTCCGATGATTTGGATGAATTGCGAAGGATGATTGAAGAGAGGTGACGGCATTGCTTTCCGAAGTATTCTATTGGATTTTCAATATGAGCATATCAGCATCCATTGTCGGCATCATCATTTCACTTTTAGGAAAAATAAAAAAGCTTCCGCGACGCTTGGTTCATATATTGTGGGCAGTTCCTTTTCTTAGGATGTGGATTCCAGTCGGAATGACAAGCAAATACAGTCTGATGATGTTAATTTCAAAGTTTACTACAAAGACTGTAGTGGTATATGATGGTGCATTGGATTTAACCCTTACAAATCATATTATGGCGGCAGATAGATATTCTCCAATTACTTATAAAGCGAATTTGCTTGATCATTTATTCAGTACTGCCTCTAACGTCTGGATTATTGTTGCTGTTTCCCTTTTGATTGTTTCTGTGACACTTTATGTTATTACAAAATCCGAATTAAAAGATGCCAGCCTTTTACGAGAAAATATATATGTTTCAGACAGAATAACCTCACCGGCAACATACGGTGTTTTTCGTCCGAGGATCATTGTTCCTGAAGGGTATGAGCTGCGAGATCTGCACTACATTCTGGCACACGAATCGGCGCATATTCATCGCAAGGACAATTTATGGCGTATCGTTGCTGTTATCTCCGCCTCTGTTCACTGGTTCAATCCGTTTGTTTGGCTATTCCTAAAGAAATTTATAGAGGAAACCGAACTTGCCTGCGATGAAAGAGTATTGGCTGACTGTGGCGAAGATGAGAAAAAAGCTTATGCAACAGTTCTTGTTGATTGTGCCGAAAGCAGAAATGTTTTTGCTTCGGCATTCGGTGGGGCAAAGATACGGGTACGCATTGGCCATATTCTGTCATACAGAAAACTGTCAACCATTTCAATTATTTGCTTCACAGTGTTTGCCATTGCGATTGGGTATGTGCTTCTGACAAATGCATCTTAGTGTCTGGAAATTGAAAGAAGGCGTCGGAATGAAAAGAATCCTTTATGTTTGTTGGTTCATAGGGAGGAAGATAAGTGACTAATTTTAAGAAGTTTTATTTATTCTCTGCCATTGGCGTACTTATAGCATCGTTTTATCCACTGCTTATGGGTGTGAGGGTTGTTACCGATATGGTGCGGAGTGGAACGGTTTTGGCAGAGAATTATCCGAAATACATAATTCCATATACGCCAGTCAGTTTGGCAGTCGTAATTGCGGTTTTGCTTTTGCCGGTCTTGATGAAATATACTAAAAAGTTCGCATTGGCAGCTGCATCCGCAATATCAATCATTATCTTTTTTGCGTCGGAGCTGTTGCTCGAAAGCAAGGTTATTGT
>JAEZLF010000193.1 GCA_023435925.1 Bacillota bacterium | reverse complement strand
GCTTTTGTATCAGCAGTTTTACCCTCATCAATCAACGCTGCAATTTGTCGTCTCACCTCTGATTTCGCAAAATTACGCATCTGTTTCTCATCTCTTGCATATCCGCCCATTAAGTCTGCCATTCTCCAAATAATTGAAGTGATTTTAGTAAATTGCTCCTCGATTATTTTGCAGGTTTCGGTATGTTCCGTTAATTCCCCGGATAATTTCTTCATAAACATTGCTGCATTATGCCTGCCATCCATAAGACAATCCATTGCATCTCCTTGGCACATAAGACGTTCAGCTAGAATAGGTAAAATTGCATTAGCAGGAAAATCGGATTCATTTAGGATGGCTTTTTTCCATGCATCGTAAGCCATTACTCCTTTGGCAAAAGTTTTACCTGACTTCATATCAAGCCGCCCTGTCATTACTTCTATTGCATTTTCAATTATTGCCTTATATGATATGAGTGGTCTATCCTTCTCTCCAAGTGAAATTACAGCAATGGTATCATTATTTCCCCACCATTTATCCGAAATAAAATATCCGGATTCATCGATTTTTACATCTGTTGCAAACTCAGTTGCATCCTGGAAAAAGTTCCATCCCAGCAAGGTTTCACCGCTTTCTCTATAACCAGTAATAATGCAAGCTTCCGGCGGCCCGATTATTCCAAGCGCTATGCATGGAAACCCTTTATCAATTTGGTTCTTGATAAATCTTACAAAGTCGCTTTTCTTGTCCGTATTATTTGTGCTTATAAATTTTACATCGCACAACGTATTTGTTCTTGTTATTATTTGAAAATCACGTCCTAAAGCTTCAACCCCTATTTTGTATATTTTTTCCGGATTATCAAATGTGTGAATAACATCCACATTCCCACCGTTCCATGAGGCTGTATCCCAAGTTAATCGAAAAGCTGCTCCTGTGGCGACCATTGTATAGTATAAGCTTACATCTTGACCAAGATAGTTAGCACAGCTTTTCAAGCACATGGGATATGGCGTACACCCATTTGGGCCATACTCAACTTTTGAAACTCCATATAACACAACACTATTTTGGATTTCTTGGTTTACCTTCTTATTCACAATTATCATCCTCTCTTTTTGCTGGACTCAATAATCCGATACCAAACATGCAAGCGCAAAGCTTAATTCTCCCAACAGGCGGACGCTTCTTTCTGAATTCTGATGGCGTGAGGCCAGTAATACGTTTAAATGCACGTGTAAAGGTATCATGATTAGAAAATCCATATTTTGAAGCAATGTGTAGTATACTTTGGTGGTTATAAAGAATTTCATATGCTGCATTTGAAATTTTTCGAGTAAGAATATACTTCGAAAGAGGTATACCAGTTCTCATCACAAAAATATCCCTTATGTGTGCTATTGAGAAACCTGTCGCTCTTTCTAGTTCTTCATAATTAATTTTTCTCTGAACTCTATTTTCAATAAAAATGACAATAGAGCTAATGGTCAGAAAATATTCCATAACCACCACCATTATTTTCCTTCATGAAGTATCTTTAGTATATCACATCAGAAGAAAGTTTCTCGATGTTTTTGAGGTAATTGATCAAATAGTAGACTTATGTTTCTTTGTATGTATATGTATACGTATTACGAGACGAGCCGAGAGATCATAGACAAAATCCCTGCAAGCATCCCTGTCATACAACTGTATGGTGTTCAAATGCATCACATGTATACCCTTCCTTTGAAGTACAGCTGATCGCCTCGCTTTCTTTCCTTGTTCTGCTGGGCTGCTGTAGGGCAAAATAAAAACCACCTATCCGTTAAAACTATACTTGGTGTACCTTGGTGTAGCTTGACAATAGTTTAATGGGATAACTTTACAATAATTTGCTAATATGGTATTCTTGTTTTTAGATGGCAGATACGCTTCTTTTCTCAAAATACTAATTGCTGCTGGGGTTGCCTGTATCTACATTCGGCAGCTGAATGGAGATTGTCATGTCGGATCACAAAATCGGAGACTATATTGATGCGACTGTTGAAAGATCAGGAAACAAAATACACGTAAGCAATGTACGTGAAGGAAACACTTTTTCTGATGTACTTTATGTGATATTCGGAATCGCCATCATTATCATCATGGTCATACTGGCAAAAATTTTTCCGAATCTAGTAAATCATTATGTATTCCCAAATACAGGAATTATTTGTCTTGCCATAGCTGCAATATCTGCTCTGATTATGTTCTTAATAAACAAAAACCGTACCATCACAAACTTTATGGGCGGGGCAATATCTGTAATTACTGTTTCAATTGTATGCTACATATATCAAAACACATTCAGCATAGATGGTAGTACATTTTTGAACTGGATCAAAGGTTTTTTGCCGAATTTGATATATTGTGCAATTGTTGCGGCGGTCGCAGGTTTATATACCCTCATAATGAGAAGAAATGAGCCAAAGGTAGCACTTAGAACGGCGATAATAGGCATTGCTACTCTGTCCGTTATTACGTTTTTGAAGATAATGTTTGCGCCAGATTCAGGAAGTGCGCCAAGTCAGGGATCACTACTTGGTGATATAATTATGTTTATAATTGTCTTTCCAATCAGTCTAATTCTAACGTTGTTAGCTACTGTAATAAGTGCTATACCTAGTTATATAATGTTAAAGTTATTTGAAAAGCTGTCGACATGCTTTGAACATAAAAATATAGATTAATGCTGATTGATTTGTATCAATAATGAAATCATATCTTTTTATCTTGTTGGCTCAGTGTAGATAAAATCCTTAACGCTATTTTTTTATTGGTCAGGAAAAGTTATAAAGGTTGCACACATCACTGCAGCGAAACGTCATAGGTAGTGTGTTATAGCATGCCAACAAAAAATTCAATTGTTCAACGATTCCTCAATTGTCAAACGATTCGCCTAAAAAATGCACACCTTCTGTCAAATGTTCAACGATTTCAGAAAGGGGCGTGCATTTTTATGTTGGTTACATCCGGCACAGGGACTATACCTTCTATGATTGAAATGATATCGCCGTTGTACCTTGATAAAAAATTCTGCATTATTTGATTAGTATCCGGTTCACTTATAAGGCTTACTGAAG
>JAEZLF010000159.1 GCA_023435925.1 Bacillota bacterium | reverse complement strand
AAGTAATATAGGGTAATAATAAGTATTGTTGAGGACACAAAACATTTATTTCTATGCTAAGAAAACATGTTGGAGAAAGAATACTGGCAGGTATGGATATTGCCACCAAGGGGGTACCAGATTCAGGCGGCATCTTTTTCACCGCTTCAAGGCATGTAGAGACGGTGGTTCTGATGACGAATAGTGGTTTGGATGCCAAATGAGGCAAGTCGACCACTATATGTAGTGGTTTCGGAGTAAAAAACAGGTAAAATTCGGGCTCGAAAAGTGCGTTCTTTTACCCTGTTTTTTTGGGCGTTTCATAGATGACATTAGAAATTTTCATGATGTAACTTTTAATTGCGGGATTGTAAAGTTGAGTTGGTAGAATCTTTCGCTCGGAATAGATACAATGAAGCTATACTACGAAGGAGGTGTTCATTATAACTTTTAGTGAAAAGCTATTACAATTACGAAAGGCCAAAGGACTCTCTCAAGAGGACTTGGCTTTACAAATAGATGTGTCCCGGCAGGCAGTTTCACGTTGGGAAGTCGGTACAGCCTTGCCGGATTCTCCTAACTTGCTGCAACTTAGCAAGCTCTTTGGTGTTACAACAGACTATTTGCTTAATGATGATTTTGAGAGTGATCAAGATATTCCTGCAATAAAGAATTCAGAAGATAGCTTAAAAAAAGAACATAATCGTCAAATTGCGCTGATAGTCCTGGTTGGTTTGCATGCCCTTGCCTTTTTACTGGGCGTGATGGGATTGGTTACCTATCAAGTATTTTGGGCAATATATTTGGCGATTATCATGCACATAGCAATCATTATCGCCTTTGAAACAGGGTATCACAGATATCCTGCTTCAAAGGAATCAAGTGAATCGAGGGATTATAGAAGAAAGTATTACCGAATATCGGTTTGGCTGTTTGCCTATTTCCCTCTGCGCATGGTGATGGTTTCCTTATCGGGATTATATCCAAGACCCTATTCCAATTTAGCTTTGGAAGGAAGCATTCTATTTGTATACCTGATTATCTGTACCATAACAGCAGTCGCATTAAGGGAAAAATAAATAGTTGCAAATTGAAAATCATATTTGAAAATCAGCGGGAGGTATTTTCTAGACGAAGATACCCTCGCTTTTTTTATGCCCTTTTTTAGGACCTCAAAATAAAAAAAGATTGGAGGAAGTCAAAATGGCAAACGAAACAATGTGTATCTTTTTCTTCTGAGGATTATTAACTATCCTCAGTATGACTGTTCAAAGGATGATCGGAAAGATATCTTACCCAAAGAGGTGGTGGCGTATGAAGATCAAATACCTGCTGCCATAGCAAAGGAGGACCGGCACTTTGAAAATAACCGAGGTTTTGCCGAATACAGCCACGATGAGTCACTAATGTTTTGTGCGCTTGATCTTATAATGAATTGCTCATCCTACAATTGTCTCCAAATTGCTTAGTAGAATGATACAACCTTAAATAAATTAACAATTGTAACACATAAGTGGGTGCCAAATTGATGAAAAACGTAGTCCTACCCTAGCGACTCTTCTCAAAGTATGTTGCGTCGATAATAGTGATAATAATTGATTAAAGCCGTATGGGAGTGTGTGAATGGCATAACGTTTTTATACAGATTTTTGCTTGACAGACATAAATGCCGGCAATATAATGACTGTATAGTTAGCGACTAATAAGTCAGTGACTAAGGGGTCGAAGAAATGAACAAACGGGAGCTTCAAAAAGAAAATACGAGGAAAAAGTTATTTGAGAGTGCAATGAATACCTTTGCACAAAAGGGCTTTATTAATACCAGTATTGATGATCTGACAAAGTCTGCGGGTGTATCACACGGAAATTTCTTTGTGCATTATTCCAGGCGAGAGGATTTAATCATCAACGCCATTGAGGAAATAGGAAAATCCATCTATGAGCGTTTTCTAGCACTAGCCGATGAAAACATGGAGCTGGAACATGTTTTGGGTGCTCACCTAGAGGTTATCAAGGAATATGAATCGGTGTATTACTTCATGGTTGTAGAAGGCGTCTTCCTTCCTGAACAAGCTCGTACAGCCTTCTTTGTACTGCAAAATGGTATAAGCCATTGGATCAAAAAGGCAACTAAAAGTGATAGCTTAAAGATACCGTTTCACTATTTCTTTAATCTTTGGCTGGCTAATATTCATTACTACCTGCAGAACAAGGATGTATTTTCACCGGAAAAATCAGTGATTGAAAAATATCACGATGATTTTATAAAACTATTCAAGCAATTTGAAGGGAGTAATCAATATGAATGAACAATGTATTTCATGCGGCTCTTGCGGAATGCCCCTGCGGAAGGCGTCGGATTTTTCAGGGGGTGATGTAACCCATAAATTATGCTCCTGGTGCGGAGATGAGGCAGATCAGCTGAAGGTCACTTTGGACGAAGTGGTTGAAGACTGTGCAAAAGGGTTTATGGAAAAGCAAGGTATAGACGAATCAGCAGCAAGGGAAATGGCATTAAAATATATCACATCTCTGCCGGCCTGGAAAGGAAAAGGACAAGCTAAATAAAACAGATTCAGCATCTTTAACGTAACGATAATTGAATTTATATGGAGTGCGGGAGTGGGTTAAAATGACGGCTCAGGACATTAAGAAAAAATTATTCGATCTCGGGGCAGATTTATGCGGTATTTCAAGTATCGACCGATTCAATAGCGCTCCGAAAGGGTATCATCCCCTTGATATATTGCCAACCTGTCAATCTGTAATCGTTTTTGCTGTCCGTTTCGTTTCAGGAACGCTTGCGTGCAAAAGCGCCGTACCGTATACGGTAGTCCGAAATATTTTATCTGATAGGATGGATAAAATGGCAGTGCAATTTTGCATCGACATGGAGAAGGTGGGCATTTTAGCTGTTCCAACGAGAACGAATGGCTCCGAATGGGACGAGGACACGGGCAGATGGCGTAGTATTGTCTCTGCCAAACATGCTGCTGAGGCATCAGGGCTGGGAACGATTGGAAGACATTCTTTGCTGATTACTCCCGAGTTCGGAAGTATGGTTTGGCTAAGCGTAATACTTACAGAATTAAAGCTGGAACCTGATGAACTCAAGCAAAGTGTCTGCACAAACTGCAATTTGTGTGTGCAGATTTGTCCAGTAAATGCCTTGGAGCATGATTCTGTAGACCAATCAGCCTGCTGGGATTACGCTTTCGGAGAGGTTAAAAAGGATTGGAGAATCAGCTGTCATAAATGCCGGGATATTTGCCCATTCAACCTCGGTACGGAAAACAGTATATTTGAAAGACCATTAACATGAAGGAGTTGATAATATTGCAATATGGACCAGATCAACGCCCAGTCTTGAAGATTTGCCGTTCAAGGGCGATACGGTTGTCGGCAATGACGTGTGGATTGGTCAGGATGTTACGATCATGCCGGGCGTACATATTGGTGACGGAGCAATAATTGCGGCTAATTCTGTTGTGACAAAAGATATTCCGCCATACACCATTTCAGGCGGCAACCCCTGTAAGATAATTAAAAAAAGATTTGATGATGAACTTATTGATTATCTGCTAAACTTGAGATGGTGGAAATGGTCAGCGGAAAAGATTTTCAACAATCTTGAGATCTTGTGCAGCGGAGATTTGAAAAAATCAGAGAAATCAAGTAACGTTTTTGCTATGAATATAATGGGGCTCTGACAAATTCCGGTTTATGGGAATTGATGAGGAGTAACATTAATACCGCCATCATCGCTGCCAGAATTTAAGAAAATAATTAATTCAACCGGCTTGACAGAACTGCAGGCTCTTTCTAAAAAGATAGACGAAACGCTGCAGCAATATAAATTCATGATACATTAGGGAATATGACGAATCGGAGCCTGCAACATTTACCACATGTGCGGACATAACATGGCACATGAAAAGGACGGTGAGTTGCTGAAAGCGCTGTATAAATCAGCAGTTTTTACTGTTCAGGCGGTTTCCTTTCTTCAAACGGGAACCTATCGAAAGAGAAAAATAGAATTGCTTCCGGTTCTGCAGCAACCGGAACGTGAAATACTTGAAACTGCGATTGTCCTAAAACAGCAGGCCAATTTGGATTCGTAAAGCAAGAGAACATCAAGTAATGAAACTGAAGAATTTGATGTATTAAAATAGATGCTAGTACCTGGGCAGTATTTCAATCGATTGGGCCATTCCCAGGGACACTTCAAAATGTGTGGTGCAGGATATACTCAGAGTGGTTTCCATCTAAAGGATATGAGGCAGTTGAAGGTCCTGAAATTTTATGGAATGAGAGTCAGGACACTGGAAACCAAAGTATAGAATCGAAATCTGGATTCCGGTAAAGAAAAAAGATTATTGAGTAAATCAATGTTTATAAGGGCGAGGGCACTCTTAAATAGACTGCTCTTTTCGTAAATGGAGTGGTTGCTAGGGTCGATATGTTTCCGCCTACCGATAGTGCAAAAAGTGCCCTGGATATGCTTCCTATAACCGACTGCTTGAAAGATATTCATTCTATCCTCTCGAGCCACGTTGAGGTGGTAACACATTCAGCTCAAGAAGTCGAGAATCGGAATGCGGAGTATAAAGAAACTATTATGTTTATCTTGGCCTTGAATAGACCAATTCTAAGAAGACCGTTTACCTCGATTTTATGCCATTCAACAGCATCTGAAAATGCGTCAAGGCTTGTGACTTTAAGTCGAAGTCAGGATATCTGATACACCATTCATATGTGAGCCCCCGAATTGCCATTATAAAATGTCGAGCTAGTTCATGGAGAGATAAAGGTGAGATGAATTCTCCCCGTTCCATACCCCGTTCCAGCACGACAGCAAATATCTGATACAGATCCCGGGCATATTCCTTGACAGCACCCACGTCTATGTCATCGGTTAACAGTAGTTGATATACAGTTCTCATGCTCGTGTAGCCTATGATCTCGGTAAGCGTGTCTGTTATCTTATCTAATAATCCCAATAGTATTTGGGAGGAAGAGGTATCCGGGGAAAAAGAGTCCAAAATAACTCGGTAATCCGTGTCCACTTTACGAACATAATCGGAAATGAAAGCGGCAATCAGTGCATCCTTAGATTCGAAATATATATAGAACGTGCCTTTTGCTACCCCTGCCTCCTCTACAATCCTGTCCACAGTGATCCCTCTGAAACCGTACTGATTAAACAGCATAGTGGCGGCGGTAAATAGCTTCTGCTTTGTCTTTTCGCCTTTCTCCTTTTTTCGTCTCGTTTCTTCTTTTTTCAAAATCTTACCCCTTTCTTTGTTGCATCTGTATACGAAACATTGTATAATTATTTTAAAACATGACTACGGTCATATAAAGTCATTTTTGATTATATTATAAATTCTGTCTAAATTCAAGGAGTGCAAAGCAATGAAGAAGATGAAAAGATTTTTTTCACTAATGCTGACTTTGTCTATAACATTTACACTGATTCCGACCCAGATCATTGCACAAAATGAAGCAGATGTAGGCTACAAGATTCCAAACACTCTGCTATCCGAGGCTCAAGCAACTCAGACTCCTGTGACAAATCAGGCTTTAACGCTTCGCTCCGAACCGGAGGAGGATACGTTGATTCATAGTCCCTCCGGAATTACATACAATACCCGGGTATCCTACGAGATTGTGACTGTGGGAAAGACAGGCGGGACCGATGCCGATACCCAATCCGCCGTGGTTCGCTTTACTTTGAAGAATCCCGGTGAACAGCCGGTCTCATTCAATTATACTGCGCTTTCAGGCAGCGCCGAAGTCGGGCATCTGATTGGTGCGACCACCGGTACTGTTGCCCTTTCACAAGCAGAACCGGAAAAGGATGTCATAATAGAAATTGCCCCCCTTGCGGACAAGCCCGGAGGAGAGT
Organism: Bacillota bacterium; assembly: GCA_023435925.1. Classification (GTDB taxonomy): domain Bacteria; phylum Bacillota; class Clostridia; order Acetivibrionales; family DTU013; genus JAEZLF01. The sequence continues at coordinate 2,109 of JAEZLF010000159.1, read as the reverse complement.
ACCCACTACCCAATGAACCCAATGCCTATTGGACAGGAAAACACTTCTTTTACCTTTATTGTAGCGATGTACAAAACGCCTTGTTCGATGGGAACCGGGCGAGCCTTACTGTTCCTGTGCCAGTGGAGAGCGGATTTGACTATGAAGCTGCCTATGGGAATGCTGCCAATACCAAGCTTATCGACTTTGATCAAGTGGCCGGAGGGGAAAATGGGGTCTACTCTACTCCGGAAAGTCGTGAACTTAAGTTTACGGCCGAGATATCCGGAGACGTAAGGAAAATGATTGATAGCCGCGTGTTTACCCATATCCATCTCCCGCAGGGTTATCTCATGAATGAATCCGACGAGGTTCAGGAGGTCACGTACCATATTAAAGCCAGGAACGATACACTCATACCACCCAGCGAAGCATGGAAAACCAAGTCACAATCCATCAGCGTTGAGGCAAAGAGTCAAACTTCATTTTACTCCGATGGATTTGCCCAAAGCATTCAAGTAGAAGAAATTAATCTTGGCACAAATGAATCAAATGGAATATTCAACAAGGTGGACTTCATTTTTGGCTATATCAATTCTACCACCCAGGCTGCCGCCATTTTTACATCATTTTTGGATGAGGCGGGACAATACCTACAGCATCAGGTAAGCTTTACCGACGAGGTTGCGCCTGTGGTTACGCAAATTTCAACCGGTATACTTCAAGCATATTATGGGGATGAAATTCCGGTAACCATTGCATTCAGCGAACCGGTCCATACCGATGGCATTACCATTAAAGTTGACGGTCAAACTCTGAGTCCGATGGAGGGGACGGGCACAATCTCCCAAAGGGTCAGCTTCCTTTATCGGATAGGGGATGAGGCTCTGAATACAGAGAGCTTTACTATCAATGTCACCGATATTTCCGGTGCCGTGGACCTTTCGGGAAAAGCTCAGGAAGCTTCCGGAAGTGTCAGCACCTCAGTGGATATTTCTTTTGATCCAAGGCGTACCTTTGCTTACTGTGCAGAGCCTTCGGTCAGCCTCGAACAGGGGACCGGCCGCAATATGACGGCAACTGTCTCGATTCCTCTTAAACAGGATACTCGTCTGAGCAACTGGCTTTTATCCCGGGTGAGTGAGGCCAATGTCTCAACTGTGGTCAAGGCCAGAGCAATAACCACGGAAGGCGCTATTGATATTCCGCTGACTGCACAAACGGACGCAACACGAGTTACCGGGTTTACAGGCTCTTTCACAGCGCCTGAAAACAATACGGGCGAGGATGTGTTCTATGCGCTGGAAATTTACATGGATTCCGGCAGCGGATATAAGCTGGCCGATAGCATCGTTACGATCTATGCCGTTCAGCCCCTTATACTTGTGGATGACGAAACTGATATTACCTTAGTTTATACCTATTGGCCTCCTAGTAACCAAATTTCTATAAATGCAGGAGGTTCCCTTTCTCTGGGATATCACCTCAATGTAGATGCCACCTGGATAGGTCCTGAATACTTCAGCTGGTCCAGCAGCGATGAAAGTGTTGCTACAATTGATGAAAACGGTATAATTTTATTAGTGGGCACCGGTCAGGTCTACTTTACCCTGACAGTGACGAATCCTCTGAACGAGGATGAGGTAAGTGTTAAAAGCCGCACCCTTTCCGTGCTTGAATCTCAGGATGCCTACCTATATGTACCAAACGGCATTAAAAATCAGGACCTCCTGATTGGCAGCGATGCAAAAATCAGCTTATCCTCCAACCTGACTGATCGAAACCACCAGTATGGCGGCTCAGGAACAGAAACTGCGCACACCTTCACGCTTTATGAGGCGGTCTATGATGACGGCTTTATGAAAAAAGGCAGCATACTGTCAACCGAGACATTAAAGGCTACTGCAAAAGCGCCGCTGAATTCTTATACTGTGCCTGGAAGGCTGCTTACAAAAGTCACCGAAAAGAACAAATACGGTTACATACTCGAAATCAGTGCTAAAGACATGCAATCAGGTATCACGATGACCGCTGAGGCCAATATCCGGATACGTCAAATACCTGCAAAGGCTTCTTTAATGCGTCCCCAATCGGTATTCCTACTGGACAGTGCCCACAGCTTCACAGTGG
>JAEZLF010000118.1 GCA_023435925.1 Bacillota bacterium | reverse complement strand
CCGAACCGAAATTTGTAATTTTGAGACACTTGCAATATGCAGGTGTCCTAAAGTTTATTTAAGGTGGGCATTACTCTATGGATATAATAAAGCATGAACAAACCCCCTCTCTTACCATGACCGGTATCGGAAAATCGTTCCCCGGCGTTCGGGCACTCAATAATGTCGATTTTAAGCTGCGCCGCGGCGAAATCCATGCACTGATGGGAGAAAACGGCGCCGGTAAGTCAACGCTTGTCAAGGTGTTGACCGGAGTTTATCTTATGGATGAGGGAAGCGTCAAACTGGATGGACATCCTGTCGTGATCCGTTCAACACAGGATGCGCAAAAAAATGGGATAAGCACCGTCTACCAGGAGGTAAATCTTTGTTGGAATCTCACAGTCGCAGAAAATCTCTTCCTGGGGCGTGAGCCGCGTTCAATGGGCTTAATCGACTGGGGGCAGATGAACCGCAAAGCTGCGGATTTGTTACACGAGCTTAATATCTCAGCGGATCCGAGGGCACAGTTGGATAGCTACTCGATCGCAATCCAGCAGATGATTGCAATTGCACGTGCTGTTAATACAGAATGTAAATTTTTAATTCTTGACGAACCCACCTCATCTCTTGATGCAGACGAGGTAAAGAAGCTTTTTACGCTCATGAGGCAGCTTAAGGATAAAGGTGTGGGAATCATTTTCATCACTCATTTTCTTGAGCAGGCTTATGAGATCTGCGACCGCATAACAGTACTCCGAAACGGGGAGCTGGTCGGAGAATATGAGGTGGAAAATTTGCCGCGCCTTGAGCTTGTAACAAAGATGATGGGCAAGGAGATTGAAAATCTTTCGGACCTCAATGTTGACAAAGACGAATCAAGGTTTGAAGGTGAGGTCCCTGTTATTGAAGCGCGCGATTTGTCAAGCGGTACTTCCAGGGTTGCACCCTTCGGCCTTAAAATGTTCAAAGGCGAGGTTGTCGGCTTCAGTGGTCTGTTGGGTTCCGGCCGAAGCGAATTGGTTCGGGCCATATACGGTGCTGACAAAGCTGTCCATGGACAACTGCTCATCAAAGGAAAAAGCGTAAGGATAAAGAAACCTTTGGATGCAATGAAACAAGGAATGGCTTACTTGCCGGAAGACAGAAAAGCCGATGGTATTTTTGCCGATCTTTCAGTAAGGGAAAACATCATTATCGCCCTTCAGGCAAAACACGGATTGTTCAGGCGTCTGACCCGAAAGGAAATGGAGAAATATGCCGACGAGTATATTAAGCTACTCAATATCAAAACTGCAAGCATCGAAACCCCCATCAAGAGTCTTTCCGGCGGCAATCAGCAAAAGGTCATTCTGGCGCGTTGGCTGCTTACCAACCCGGAGTTTATGATATTGGACGAACCAACCCGTGGAATAGATGTCGGTACGAAAACAGAAATACAAAAACTTATTTTAAAGCTTGCGAGTGAAGGCAAGAGTGTGGCTTTCATCTCGTCGGAGATGGATGAAATGCTTAGAACATGCTCAAGAATGGTTGTCATGCGAGACCGCTGCAAAGTCGGAGAACTGACCCAGACCGAGCTTAATCAGACTACAATCATGCGGACAATTGCAGGAAAGGAGGATGACAATGAGTAAACTCAGCCATGAAAACACTTCGATCAAACCTGCTTTGAAACCACTTGCCAAAAGTCTGTTGAGCAGCCGGTTAACTTTCTCATTGGTGATTTTGCTTATCGTTGTGGTTCAAAACATTATCACAACACCGACATTTTTTCATATTTCTATTACCAATGGTTTGATTTCAGGTTATATACCCGATATTCTGGATGAGGCCAGCTTACTGGTTATAGTAACGATGGGCATGACTTTGGTAATTGCCGCAACCGGTGGCGTGGATATCAGCGTCGGTCCAATTATGGCAATTGCAGCCAGCTTCTGCGGTCTATTGCTTAATGGCGCAGAATACCGAACGGAAGTCTTTCACAGTCCATACCTGTTGGCACTGTTTGTCGGGCTGCTTGGCGGAGCGCTGTGTGGCGCTTTCAACGGTTTCCTGGTGTCGGGCTTGAAAATCCAACCAATGATCGCCACTCTCATTCTGTTTACAGCTGGGCGTTCCATAGCAAAGCAAATTACACATGGACAAACCATTTATATTATGAATCCGGTGTTTAAGTGGTTGGGGGTTCAAATACCCGGCGTGCCGGTTCGAACAACCATTATTGTCTCTACTTTAATTGTTATACTTGTGGTGTTGTTCACAAAACTGACAAGCTTGGGCTTGTATGTCCAGAGTGTAGGGATCAATGGTTCGTCATCCCGCCTTGTTGGACTCAATTCCCGAGTCATCAAATTTATGGTGTTTGTCATCTGTGGAGTTTTGGCTGGAGTGGCGGGGCTTGTCGGTTCAAGCAGCTTAGGAAGCGTGAATTCCGGAGAGCTGGGCCTGGGACTTGAGATGGATGCCATATTGGCGGTGGCTTTGGGTGGTAACTTGCTGAGCGGAGGCAAATTCAGTATAGCGGGCTCTGTTATTGGAGCATATACCATCCAGGCTATTACGACGACATTATATGCCATGAATGTACGCGCAGATCAACTGAACGTATTTAAAGCGCTTATCATTATTGTTATCATTGTTGCCAACAGTGATGTATTCAGAGATAAAATCAAAAAACTAACTGGTAAGGTACTCAGTAAAAATGTGTCCGTTGGAGGTTAACGTAATGAAAGACAGTAAGGAAAGCACTATGTTAAGTAACGATCTTTTGATAAAGCGTAAAAGCCTGAGCAATACCGGGGTATTGTTGCTGATTACAATTTCTCTTTTTGTCCTTCTTTATATTGTCTCATTATTCTTGTTTGCAGATAGTAATTTCGCGAAATATTCCGTTTTTTTTAACTTGTTTAACAATAAAGCTTACCTGCTGATGCTTGCTTTAGGATTAACTGTTGTTATGATAACTGGAAGCATCGATATCTCTGTTGGCGGTGTGACGGGATTGATCAGTATGGTTATTGCAGCAATGCTGATGGGAAACGAGGTAAACGCGATATGGACAATACCGGTATCACTGGGGATCGGTCTGGCGTTTGGCATTGTCCAGGGTTTTCTGGTCTCTTATCTGGAGATCCAACCATTTATTGTAACGCTATCAGGCATGTTTTTCGCACGGGGTATGATCAGTGTGATCAACACCAATTCCGTGCCAATAACAAATGAGCTGTTCATGAGCTGGTCGAGTGCAAAGGTGTATATTCCATTTTTGTATAATGAGCGCAAGAACGGCACACCTGACGTAGCATATCTCACTCCTGCCGCAATAGTGGCTATCATTGTTTTATTTATCTTGATTATCGCGCTGAAAAAAACAAAGTTTGGACGTTCTCTGTATGCGATCGGAGGCAATACCCAGAGCGCACTATTGATGGGGATCAACGTCAGGAGGACAAAGTTCATGGCGCATGTGCTTTGCGGCTTGTTAGCCGGTATCGGAGGGCTTCTCTACACCCTTTTTGCTCCGTCCGGCAATCCCGGGAACGGGGTTGGTTATGAAATTGACGCTATTTCGTCCAGTGTAATAGGCGGCGTAATGCTAACCGGCGGTATAGGCCTTCCCATAGGCACTCTTTTCGGTGTATTAATCAACGCGCTTATAGAGCGTGTAGTGCCGCTGCTTGGTAT
>JAEZLF010000097.1 GCA_023435925.1 Bacillota bacterium | reverse complement strand
CTTTTTTATGTTTGGAAAATCGAAAAAAGCAGAAAACAGGTATATCATCGCGGTTAAGAACTACAATGAAACGATGAAGGCACTGAAGGAAGGGACAATATCATTTCCTTACGACAGAAGTATGTATTTGAAATTACTTGAAAGCCAAAGTGCCAAAACAGATAATCTCAAAGAGCTGAATAAATTCATAAAAACAAACGGTAAGTCGAAAGGTGAAGTGGGACATTATTGGGAAGGTCTCATTGTGGAAGGATATACGTTGGTCAATGTTGAGTATGTTGGGAGGACGCCTGATATTGGACATTTATGCAACAACGATACCATCAAGTTTGTCAGCGTTGCTTAACGGATATTAAAGACAGCTTAATTGATTTAGGGAAAACAGCAGTGTGTGAAATATGAATATGCAGGACAATCGTATGCATGTTTGTATTTTTATGGGAACGCAATCCACCGTTGACATCCATTTACATTTATGTTAGCATTAATGGGAAGGCATTTCGCAAATAACTATTGCGAGGTGTCTTCTTATATTTATAACTAAATACCATTAAATGTAAGAATAAATGGAAAGGAAGATGGAAATGCATAATACAGTATTATCCGAAAGGATGTTTAAAATATTATCTGATCACTTGGCTGAGATTGAAGAGAAAAAGGATGGGATCATTAAGAGCTTTTATGCCGACAATGCAGGAGCCGGTATGGATATTGAAACCTTTTTCAGGGAGTATACTGCAGCAATCGGCGGCTACCTCGAGGGTGCCAGGGTCCGGAAGGATGCTCCGGATGAGTGTCCGCTGACTATTATTGGAAGCACTGTGGAAGTGAAGGATTTATTGGACCAGGATGTCTACAGCTACCATATTGTTCTTCCATATGCACACAAAGCAATCAGGGATATGAGCTATGCGTCCTGTCTGTCGCCTATGGGCAGGGCTTTATTACTGAAAACAGTTGGCAGTAAGGTTTCTATAAAGACGCCTGTTGATACGTTTACTTATGAAGTGATGAGTATTACTTTGCCCGGTATCGACGAGGAAAATAGCAGAGTTCAACTGTACCAGGTTCAGGCAGAGGTCGCTTTTTAGGCGAACGGATGTCAAAACCAGGGAGGCACGGATGAGCAGCATAACATTGACAAAACACGTATTTGAGAAGCTAATTGAGCATTTGATATATATTGAAGAGTCTTCGGACAGCCTGGTCGAATTTATTTTCCCGGAGCCCGGAAAAGAACGGGAGGATATGAAACTTTTTTTTAAACGGTATGTGAAAGCAATTGAAGATGAACTGGAGAATGTCACTGTTTTAAAATCACATAGGGCGGGGGCATCTCCCGGGACTCTGAATCATTTTCCGTTTGTCATTATCGGCAGTGAGGTTGATTTGGAGGATGAAACGGGGAAAGTATCCAGTGTTTACAGACTGATTCATCCTGACAGCCTCAGTAGGGTAAAAAACGAGATTACCTATTTGTCTCCAATTGGCAAGGAGCTGCTGATGAAGAACAAAGGCAGCAAAATTAGTATTGAAGTGCAATCCGATATACGGCACCTAAAGATCAAAAGCATCAGACTTGTGATGTAAGCGAATGTTTCCGTTTTATGACTGTAACATAATTATTATAGATCTCGGAAATCTCATCTTCAAGCTTTGAGAAAAACTCAGACAATAGCTTGTTATTTACATTATCACATTCAACAAATTGAACGGAATGATCTGTGATGGTAATTTGGCTGCTTTTTCTTCTTACCACTTTACCTGTTACCTCCGCAGTGGCTCCACCGGGCAGATGCATGGTAATTTCCAGCTGTTCATTGCCGTCAAACTTTTTTGCGCAAATAAAAGCTGCACCACCATACGAAAGGTCGGTGATGGTGCAATCGTAAACCTCATCATCCCAGACGGGCTTGATCAAAGCCTTAACTCGGACGTCGTAGCGCGGGAACAGCCTGTTATTGAGTATTTCCTCAGCTGTCTCTATTTTTATGGATACGTACTCGGGCTGTTCCTTGCTAACACTTTTGACCTTCCCGCTGAAATAATATACAAAATAGTCGTTTGAGTATTTAATCCAGGCGTCACATCCCGGAGATGAGATCCCCTTCATATACTTGTCAATATATGCCACGCGAATGGTATCACCCGCAACTCCATATACAATGTTTCCGTGCCAGGGAACAACTGTACCCAGCCTGACACCTATCATCATGCCTTCCTTTAATATTGAAGCAGACACTGCGGAGTTCAGAAGAATCACCTCCAACATGTAACAACTTTATATACAGTTTCATCGGAATAATTTTCCTGAATCTTAACAGTTAATTCGTTTTCGTCTGTATTCATCGCCGGACTGAAGAGGTCAGCGTCTTCTGAAGACACAGATAACATGGAAAACCTCGTTACAGCTGCTCATTACTGTGGTATAGAATTTTTTCCTTCATAATCATTGTACCGATCCCTTTGTTTGTGAATATTTCGAGCAATATACAGTGGGGGATCCGGCCGTCAATAATGTGAGTCCTGCCAACTCCTTTATTTAATGCCTCAAGGCATCCGAGCACCTTCGGGATCATGCCGCCATTGATGATTTTCTTGTTAAGCAGATCATGAACCTCAGCAGCTGTTAGCGCATGCAATATATCTGCACTGTCCGGCGCCATTTTTACACCCTCCACATCTGTCAGCAGCATAAGTTTTTCGGCTTTCAACGCGATGGCAACTTCGCCTGCAACCGTGTCAGCGTTAATGTTATAGCTGTGTCCGTCACTGCCGACGCCGATAGGAGCTACCACCGGTATGTATTCATCACTTGCAATGAGGTCGAGGACCTTGGAATTAATATGAGTGATTTTACCAACATATCCAAGATCTCTTTCCTCTCCGTCGACCATTGCTTTGTGAGGCTCACATTCAATTAAGGCTCCGTCAATGCCACATAGTCCTATGGCCTTTCCGCCCTTTTGATTTAAGAGAGACACGATCTCCTTGTTTGTTTTTCCCACGAGCACCATCTGAGCCACTTCCATGGTATTTTCATCTGTAACCCTCAGACCGTTCACAAATTCACTTTTTATTTCAAGCTTGCTGAGCATTCTATTGATATCAGGCCCTCCCCCATGTACAATGACAGGATTCACACCAATAAACTTCAGCAGCGTGATGTCTTCCATAACGGAATTCTTAAGCTCGTCATTGATCATTGCATTTCCGCCATACTTAATTACAACCGTCTTGCCATGCAGACTTTGAATATATGGCAGGGCTTCAATCAAAATTTCAGCTTTCTTTATTATTGCTTCCATCATAATACCACCTATAATCCCTTCGTTTCATCCTGTCCCAGCATAATATTCATACATTGTACTGCCGCGCCGGAGGCGCCTTTTCCCAGATTGTCAAGTCTGGCCGTCAGCAGGATATGATCCTCTCCGCCTGTCACTAATATCTCCAGAACATTGGTATCATTACAGCCCGTTGCATCCAGGAAGCCATTCACAAGATTGCCTTCTGTTCCATAGGGAAATACCTTGATAAAGCGTTGTCCTATATAATAGGAAGAAAGAAAATCACAAATCTCTGATGCGCTGCTTTTTTTGACGAGCAGTCTGGAATATAGAGGAACCGCTACCGTCATTCCCTTATAATACGGCCCTACGATCGGGGTAAACAAAGGGGGGTAGGCAAGACCGCATACCTTTTGCATTTCAGGGATATGCTTATGTTTGAGTCCCATTGCATAAAACCTTGGACTGCGCATGGCTTCATCATTTGGATCAGCAGCCTCATACTGGGCAATCAATTTCTTACCTCCGCCGCTGTATCCGGAAACAGCATGACAACTGACCGGATAATCTTCCGGAACGATACCTTCTTTTAATAATGGATAAAGAAGTACGTTAAAACCTGTAGCATAGCAACCGGGCACAGAAACTCTCTTTGACGACATTATGCGCTCTCTGTGGCAGCTGCTTAATTCAGGCAGACCATAAGCCCACGCATCATTTGTTCGATGTGCCGTACTGGCGTCGATCACACATGTTTTCTCATTCTCCACCAGTGAAACAGATTCCTTTGCCGCATCATCCGGAAGGCACAGAAATACGATATCCGCTGTATTGATCAGTTTTTTCCTTTCCTCTATATCTTTCCTTTTTTCAGGATCGATTTTAAGCAAATTCACATCGTTTCGCTTCTGTAGCCGCTCATTGATCTGCAGGCCGGTGGTTCCCTCCTGACCGTCTACGAAAATATGGTATGTCATTTTATACTCCCTTCTTGCATTCCTAATAAATACTAGCAGGATGAACAATAATTTATAACGAGGCGAAAGATATCCCCCGCCTCGTTGAAACGCAGCAGTGGTAAGAAAATTTTTCTACAACCGAAAAATTTTCTTTGAACTTGTGAGTTATAATTATACATCATAATGTATAAAAATGCAACATTCTGATGAGATTCTTACCAAACAACATTATATATAATTGCATTTCACAAATCTACGCATTATGCAAAGTTACTAAATACGATTTTTTAATTTTGTTAAAAAGTGTACTAGTTGAAAGATTGCGGTCATGATATAGTATTATTAGTATCATAAACCGTATATAAATATATGGGAGGGGAAAAAATGGCAAGTGTAAAGCTAAAAAACGTATACAAAAGGTATGAGGGCGGCGTTACAGCAGTCAGTGATTTCAATCTGGACATAGAGGACAAGGAGTTTATAATCCTTGTAGGTCCGTCGGGTTGTGGCAAAACGACGACTTTAAGAATGGTAGCCGGACTTGAAGAAATATCTGAGGGTGAGGTTTATATCTCAGACAGACTTGTTAATGATGTTCAACCAAAAGACAGGGATATTGCAATGGTTTTCCAGAACTATGCTCTGTACCCCCATATGACAGTGTTTGACAACATGGCTTTCGGTCTCAAGCTGAGAAAGACACCTAAGGAAGAAATAAAGAAAAGAGTTCATGAAGCTGCAAAAATTCTCGAAATAGACCATCTGCTTGACAGAAAGCCAAAAGCGCTTTCAGGCGGACAGAGACAGAGGGTTGCCCTTGGTCGTGCTATCGTGCGTGATCCTAAGGTATTCCTTATGGATGAGCCTCTCTCCAACCTTGACGCCAAGCTGAGAGTTCAGATGAGACTTGAAATTACAAAGCTTCATCAGAGACTGAACACAACCTTTATCTATGTTACCCATGATCAGACGGAAGCTTTGACAATGGGTACCAGAATCGTTGTTATGAAGGATGGCTTTATCCAGCAGGTTGATACTCCTACAGCTCTTTATGACAGACCGGTCAATATGTTTGTTGCCGGATTCATAGGCAGCCCGCAGATGAACTTCATCAATGTCAAGATTGAAAAGCGCGGCGAAGATATTTATCTGACATTTGGTGAGCATGCCATCAAACTTCCCGAAGGTAAAGCAAAGAAGCTTGATGGAACTGATTACATCGGTAAGGAAGCTGTTATGGGAATCAGGCCTGAAAGCATGCACGACGAAGCAGTATTCCTTGAGTCCATGCCTGACAGCATTGTAAACGCAAGGGTTGAAGTCGTTGAAATGCTTGGTTCCGAGACGCTGCTGCACATGTTTATTGATGATGTAAGCTGTACAGCAAGGGTTAACCCGAGAACAAAGACCAGATCCGGAGATACAGTAAAGATCGCTATTGATACCAACAGAGTACATCTGTTTGACAAAGAAACAGAGAAGACCATCGTAAACTAATAAAAGCTGATATAAAAGAGGAAGGTTAACATCTTCCTCTTTTTATTTTACCGTGCGTCCGATGTAAAAAAACGTTGTACCGTTTCTTTTTTTATCTGTTTATAGTATAATTATTTTCATAGTTTTATATTACCAGTTGTTTTACTTCACGAAATAGTGGTCTGTAACATCGAAATGTGGGGTATGCAGACTACAAAACCAAGGAAGTATCTTAACACTGGCAGGAGGAATGCATGTGAAGCTTTTTCAAAACCTTGTCAACCAGATACGGGAGGCCGTCGATAGCGAGTTTGGCATCATGGATGAGACCGGCCTTATACTTGGTTGTTCAAAGGAGTCTAAGACCGGGGGAATTCACCCGGCTGCACCTGCTGTTGTCAATGAGCGGAATATGGTGTGTGAAATAGACGGACAGGCCTTCCAGAAGGTTTATATTAAAAATAAGCTGGAGTTTATTGTATTTATAAATCTGGAGGGCGGGCACAGTAAGACATTTCTTTCATTGATTGCAGTCAATGTCGCAAATGTGAGGAATTACTATGAGGAGAAGTTTGACAAAGGTAACTTCTTCAAAAGTATTATTACGGATAATATCCTTCCCGGTGATATACCGCTAAAGGCCAAGGAACTTCATATACCTTTTAATGTAGTCAGACTGGTTTTTTTGATAAAGACCGACAAGGAAAAGGATATTCAGTCTCATGAGGTTATTCAGAGCCTTTTTCCCAATAAGGCAAAGGACACCGTGATAGCACTGGATGAAGAAAGCACGGTTCTGATTAAGGAGCTTAAAGCGCCTGACGATGTGAAAGAGATTGATAAAACCGCAAAAGCGATCATAGATACTCTCAATACCGAGCTGATGGTCAAAGCGCAAATCGGGATTGGCTCGATAGCCGATAATGTCAGAGATATCGGCCGTTCATTTAAAGAAGCTCAGACCGCATTGAAGATTGGAAGTATATTTGAAAATGATAAAGCAATCATTGACTACAATAATCTTGGGATCGGGAGGCTGATATACCAGCTGCCCACTACTCTATGCAAATTATTTCTGAAGGAGGTTTTCAGAGCAGGTTCTTTTGAATCATTGGACCAGGAAACCATCTTTACCATACAGAAATTTTTTGAGAATAATCTGAATGTCAGCGAGACTTCCAGACAGCTGTATGTTCACAGAAATACGCTTGTGTACAGACTGGATAAAATACAAAAAATAACGGGGTTGGATCTTCGGAACTTTGATGATGCGATTACGTTCAAGGTTTCGATGCTTGTAAAGAAGTATCTTGACAGATCGGAGAAACCATAAGAAGGCTCCGGCGAGGTTAGCTTAACATAAAATTAAATTTGCCACAAATATTAGCAGGAATTTTAGGCATTTATGTAGAAAATGATATTATTATATAAGGCGGGAAGTGTTTTTGTGGTCGAACTCAAGAATGTATCAAAAACATACCCCAACGGGACAATAGCCCTCAGGGATGTTAATTTAAAAATAGATAAAGGCGACTTTGTTTTTCTTGTCGGGCCCAGCGGTTCAGGAAAGTCAACACTTATAAAGCTCTTACTAAAGGAAGAGGATGTATCGGAAGGCGACGTTTTCGTCAACGGATACGAGGTATCTGCGATGCAGAGAAAAGAGATACCTTATCTGAGAAGAGGACTAGGGGTTGTATTCCAGGATTTCAGACTGCTGCCCAATAAGACGGTTTATGAAAATATTGCGTTTGCAATGCATATAACGGAAGCGCTGCCAAAAGAAATAAGAAGGCAGGTACCTATGGCTCTTGCACTCGTCGGCTTGAGCAGAAAAGCGAACGTAATGCCGAATCAGCTCTCAGGAGGCGAACAGCAGAGAGTGGCTTTGGCCAGAGCATTAGTCAACAACCCGGCTCTTTTGATTGCGGATGAACCCAGCGGAAACCTAGACCCTGAGACCTCCTGGGATATTATGAAGCTTCTTAGTGAGGTTAATAACAGGGGCACAACGGTTATAGTGGCCACCCATGAAAAGTCTATTGTGGACGAAATGAAAAAGCGTGTGGTATCCATCAGCAAGGGTTTGATTGTAAGGGATCAGGAGAAAGGACTATACAAGGATGAAGATAAGAACAATCAAGCATATTGTTAAAGAAGGTGCGGTTAATTCATATAGGAACAAGCTGATGTCGCTGGCATCCGTTGTAGTTGTAGTGGCTACACTTATCATTTTTGGGTTTTTCCTGATGCTTGCATTCAATCTTGAAGCGAATATCAGTGTATTAAAGGAACAACCGCAGCTTGAGGCATTTTGTTATCCTGTTCTGGATAATACTCAGATTCAGGCAGTAGAAAAAAGCATTAAAAATAATGATAAAATCGCCCACTATGAAAAAGTGACAAAGGAACAGGCACTCAAAAAGATGGAGGAGAAGCTCGGTAAGGATGCGGCAGCACTGGAAGGCTATGATGCAAGTATATTTCCGGTGTCCTTTATCATAAAATTAAGTGATACCGCTCATAGCGCAGAAGTAGTCAAAGCCCTTGAAACGACAAGTGGTATTGAGAAGGTAAGCTATTCAAAGGATGCGATTGAAATAATATCAAGGGTGTCCTACTGGGTTAAGTTTTTGTGCAGTCTGATGATGGCCATACTTTTAGTTGTATCCGTGTTTATTATTGCCAACACGATAAAGCTGACCGTGTTTGCCAGACGCAAGGAAATCAATATTATGAAATATATTGGTGCAACGGATTGGTTTATACGCTGGCCTTTTGTGGTAGAAGGTGTTATAATTGGCATAACGGGTGCTGTATTGGCATTTGCACTGTCGATTTATGGATATAATGCTATAGAAGAGAAGTTCGCTCAGGAATTGCTGTCCCTGGACACTGGGATGATAAAAATGATAAGGCTTGAGGATATTTGGATTCAGCTTGTTGTACCGTTTTTAGCCATAGGTACTGTAGTTGGAGCAATTGGAAGCTTTTTTTCAATCCGTAAATATCTGCGGGTGTAAAAGGCAAGGGACATTCCTGTAATGCTCATTGCCGGGAATATCCACATTTGATAGACTGATACTACATATATGGAGGTTTGGTTCAGTGAAAAGATTCGCAATAGCAGCACTTCTTGTTGCACTTATGACGGTATCAATAGCACCGGCTATGGCTATTGATCTGAAAACGGCGAAGAATGAGAAGTCATCCGTTGATAGTCGAATCAGTAAATTGCAGGCGGACAAAAAGAAAGCACTGGAGGAAAAAGCAAAGCTAGAGCAGCAAAAGAAAAAGGTCGCTGCTGCGCAGGCTGCTGAAAGCAATGCGTACAACGAGCTGCTCACTCAGATTAGTGAAGCGGAAGAAAATCTCAGGCAGACTGAGGCCGCACTGGAAGAAGCCATTTCAAACTATAACGAACAACGGGAATTGTTTAAGACAAGGCTCAAGATTATGTATCAGAATTCCAGTGCCACCAAGCTTGATACACTTTTAGAATCTGAAAGTCTGGTAGAATTTTATGAGCGTTTGCACTATATGGCCATCATTTCAAAGGAAGACAGCAGATTGATTGATACCCTCGAAGAGGCCAGGCTGGACGTTGAGTATAAGAAAGGTCTCCAGGAGCAGGCTAAGGCGGCTTTGGAGCAAAAGGCCAGCGAAAAGCAGCAGAGGATTACGTCGTTAAAGGCCTCCAGGGCAGAGCTTGAAAGCGATATCAGCAGGAGCCAGGCAGCGCTGAAGCAGCTTGAAAAGGATATTGATAATCAGATTGCAAAGTCAAAAGAGTTGAACGATGTAATCAAAAAGCTGTCCGTATCCAAGAAAAAATATGCGGGTGGCACGATGACATGGCCTTGTCCCAGCTCGGACAACATTACCTCCAGCTTTGGTAACAGGAAGCATCCCATACTAAGGAAGGTTAAAATGCATACGGGCATTGATATTGGTGCAAGCAAAAACAGCTCCATTGTAGCAGCCAATAAGGGTACTGTCATTATGGCACAGTACGATAAAAGCGGCGGATACGGACGAATGGTCGTTATTGATCACGGCGGCGGAATCACTACATTGTATGCTCATGCAAACAGCCTCTTGGTGAAGGTCGGCGATGAGGTCAAGGCGGGACAGACTATTGCAAAGGTTGGAAGCACAGGGCTGTCTACAGGAAACCACCTCCATTTTGAGGTCAGAGAAAATGGTGTGCCGGTAAATCCTTTGTCAAAGTATTTGAAAAACTAATTCCGCATAAGATGATTTCTGCAATTTAGGCAGCAAAGCAAGCCCGGTAAAAAAACCGGGTTTATTTGTTTTAGAGGTCGCATAAGATATATCAATCAGTATTTAGGAGTCGTCAAAATATGTCTTCCGATAATCTTTTACGGGTAACCGGAACAAATATTTTAGCCGATCCTTAGCAGGAGCGTGCCAGATGGATAGAAAATTCTCATTACGTCAGATGGCTGTTATCGTGGCTGCAGCAGTCATACTTGCAATTTGTGCAACCACGGCCGTGTTTTTCTTGGCTGACATGAATCGAAACAGATATGTAATCAGTTTTGATCCTGAGTCAGTTAGTTATAATAACGTGAATAAGTTTAATCAAGTACGCAATATCCTCAAGGAAGATTATTATCAGCAAGTAGATGAGAATGCACTTCTGGAGGGCGCAGTAAGCGGGCTTGCGGAATCTCTGAAAGATCCTTACACGGTCTACTTTAACAAGGATCAGATGAAATCGTTCATGGAAAAATCAGAGGGCAGCTATGTTGGCATTGGCGTCAGTGTGAATACGGATAACAACGGACTTCTGACCGTCATTGAGCCCTTTGAGGATTCCCCTGCCCAGCAGGCTGGAATGAAAAAAGGCGACAAGATTGTAAAGGTTGATGATACGGATGTTACGGCAATCCGGGATGAAAATATGATTATAAGTATGATCAAGGGTACAGAAAACACCAAGGTAAAAATCACTGTTTACAGGCCTGATGAGGATAAATATTTACAGTTTGATGTTACCAGAAAAAGAATAAAGACATCCAATATTAAAAGTGAAATCATGGATGGGAATATCGGGTATATAAAGCTCGTTATGTTTGACAGTGAGATCGCAAAGTACTTTAAGAGTGATTTGGATAAAATGCTGAAGAAAAATATCAAGGGGCTTATTATCGATTTAAGAGACAATCCCGGCGGTTCCTATGAGCAGGTGGTAGAAATAGCTGACAGACTTCTTCCGGAAGGTACGATTGTTTATACAGAAGACAGAGCCGGTACCAAACAGGTAAAGATGTCGAACAAGGCGGGATTGAACCTTCCTCTGGCCATTCTTACCAATGGGAACAGCGCCAGCGCTTCTGAGATACTTGCAGGAGCGGTAAAGGATCACGCTGCAGGTACTCTTGTAGGTACGAAGACCTTTGGAAAAGGGCTGGTACAAGAACTCAGACTCTTGGAAGATGGATCAGGAATAAAGGTTACGATATCAAGATATTTTACTCCATCCGGTGTCTGTATTCATGGAGTAGGGGTCAAACCTGATATAGAGATCGAAGTGCCTGATGAGTACAGAAACACTCCCGTTTCCCAGATACCGAGGAATAAGGATATACAGCTTCAGTCCGCTATAGAGGTGATAAAAGGAAAAATGGTTTCCAAATAACGTATAAAAGAGTAATTTCTCCGCAAAATACCTATATAGCACGAAGGAATAATAAAGCGAGGTATGTGTGATGGAGAAAAATCAGGATACGTTAAAGTTTGAGGTAGCCAGTGAATTAGGGCTGGCCGAGAAAGTCATGAAGTTTGGATGGAAGAGCTTATCTGCAAAGGAGACCGGGAAAATTGGAGGACTTGTTTCAAAAAGAAAAAAAGCAATCATGGAAGTAAACCGGAACAAATGTAACAGATGAAAGGTTGCAGAACAGCAGCCTTTTTTCGAGGTATCGGAGTAGTTTTTGTGAGGTGTATATGATTTATAGAGATTTTGCATTTTATTATGATGCACTCATGAAGGATGTCGATTATGGGAAGTGGGCGGATTACGTTACAGAAATCTTCAGAAAAAAGAAGCTGGATGCAAAGCTGATTGCTGATTTGGGATGCGGAACCGGCAGCTTTTGTCTGGAGATGGCACGCAGGGGTTACGACATGATAGGTATTGATCTGTCAGCGGAAATGCTGAGCTGCGCCAGGCAAAAGGCGCTGGATGCAGATGCCGATATACTTTTTCTGAATCAGGACATGACTGATTTTGAACTTTATGGGACAGTAGATGCAATCACCTGCTTGATGGATAGTGTGAATTATGTCACGTACAAAAACGATTTAAAGCGCCTTTTTAAGCTCGCAGACAACTATCTGAATCCGGGTGGCTTATTCGTGTTTGATGTGAACTCCCCATATAAGTTTGAAAATGTTTTGTCGAAAAATATTTTCTGTGAGACAGGCACACAAGTATCGTACATATGGCAGAATTATTTTGACAAAACCAGGAAGTTGTGTCAATTTGACCTCACGTTTTTTGTGAAAGAAGGAGAACTTTACAGGAGGTTCGACGAAGTCCATAATGAGAGGGTATATGAAATGGAGGAACTGACAGGAATGCTTGCGGATGCCGGGTTTAAGGAGTGTTCTGTCTATGGCGAATTTTCATTCAAAAGGCCATCGGATAAGTGTGAAAGACTATTTTTTATATGCAAAAAGGCAGGATAAATTTACTTGATTTTTTTTTGAATATAAATTTGTATATGTGGTAAATATAAAATCACGAGGTTTTATGGTAACCTTTCATTGGTAACAATGCGGAGAATTATGTAATCTTCATCATTGACAAGCTGTGAAAGGATGTGTTAAACTGATAAAGGTCTGGAAAAAAAGCATAATGTGCGATCAGGCCCAAGTTAAATTCAGGAGGTTTTTAGTAATGCAAAGAGGAAGAGTAAAGTGGTTTAATGCTGAAAAGGGTTTTGGATTTATTGAAAGAGACAACGGAAATGATGTTTTCGTTCATTTTTCAGCAATAACTATGGATGGGTTTAAGACCCTCGAAGAAGGTGCTGAAGTAGAGTTTGATGTAGTTGAGGGTGCTAAGGGACCCCAGGCAGCAAATGTATCTAGAGCTATGTAATTAAAGTCTCTGAGACTTTAACATAAAGCTAAGCCAGCAAATGAAACCCCGATATGCGATATCGGGGTTTTTTATATGA
>JAEZLF010000081.1 GCA_023435925.1 Bacillota bacterium | reverse complement strand
CATCCAACCATCAGCTTGTTGGAATTGATACTGTCAAGGCTACAATTGATTTTGTTGTCAAGGAAGCGCTAAGCATGGCAGAACTCACACTTGGCGATGTTTCCTATGCCTTCATGGGGCTGGCAGGAGCTGATTCCGATAAAGATCATCTGCTGCTGAACAGTATCATAGGAGATATCTTCAGGGGAGTACCATATGAGATCACAAATGACTGCTGGATTGCGCTTTCGGGAGGGGCCCCGGAAGGGTGGGGTGCGGTTTCCATTTGCGGCACAGGGAATAATGCTGCCATAAAGGATAAAAGAGGTAATCGTTATATTCTTCGTGCTCTCCAATATGAGTATGGAAATTACGGAGGAGGCAATGAGCTCATCAGAGAGGCTCTGCATTATGCGTTCAGAAGCGATGAAGGAACCGGAAAGGAGACGCAGCTGAAGACTCGTATCCCGGAACTGCTTCAGGTCAAAGACATGCAGGCTATTTGTGATGACATGTATGCAAATGGAATAAATTATGATAAAATGAACGGGATAGTCAAGCTTATATTTGAACTGGCGAACAACGGGGATGAAGTATGTCAGGATATTTTAATTAAAATGGGTCGGACTGTTGGTGAAATGCTGGGAAGCTTCATTGAACGTGCCGGTTTAAATAAGACCCATATTCCCATCGTACTTGCAGGGAGCTTGTATAATAAGGCTGAAAGCTTACTTTTGAGAGATTCTCTTATTCTATCCGTGCGCAGAAAAGTTCCGGATTTTTCGATTATACTGTTTAAGGATCCACCTGTTATAGGTTCCGTGTACGAAGCGCTGAAAAGGATTAATTCCCCGTTGAATGCGGATGTTATCGCAAATATTAAAAGTAACATTGTAAAATACGGAATATAAGGTGGGGCGGATGAATTGAGAATAAGGGGGGGATGATGTTGCCTACGATCAAGGATGTTGCGCGCTATGCTGGGGTTTCAGACACTACTGTTTCCAAGGTTTTGAACAATAAGGGAAGCATTAGCGACGATACAAAAAAAAGAATAATGGAAGCAGTGGAAAAGCTTGACTATATTCCGAACAGTGCCGCTAGGGCGCTTGTCCGAAAAAAGACGGATATTATAGGCGTAGTTCTTGAAAAGCTGGTAGATCCCTTTTATTATGATTTGCTTCAAGGGATAGAAGAAGGTATTGCTGATGAGAAATATAAGCTGGTGTATTGTAACTCCGGAGGAAGCGGCTTAAAGAGGCAGGAATATCTGAATTATCTCAGACAGGGATTTGTCGATGGAGTAATTATTTACGGCTCCTATTTTTCAGATGAATCCATTATAAGGGAATTAGCCATGTCCAAGTTTCCGATACTTGTCATAGAAAATGAGTATAAGGATCTTGATATAGATAATTTGCTGGTTGATAATATCGACGGAGCTATGCAGGCAGTGAACTATCTGATAGATAGCGGGTATACGAAAATAGCGCATATTGTCGGAAACCCCAATATCAAAATTTCAATAGACCGTATGATCGGATATTCAAATGCAATGCGAGCCGCTAGTTTGACCATTGAAGAGGGTTATGTTGTTTATAGCAAAATGACATATAAAAGCGGTTATGAGTGCATGATGGAGCTACTATCGTTGGAAGCGCCGAAAAGGCCGACGGCAGTATTCTGTGTGGATGATGCCGTTGCCTGCGGCGCTATCGACGCTGTTTTTGACAAGGGGCTGAAAATACCGGAGGATATTGCTATAGTTGGTTTTGACGACCAAAAAATCCTTCCGCCTGACAGGAGATATAATATTCCCCTGACAACAGTTCGTCAGCCTCTGTTTGATATAGGAAAGGACAGTATAAAAACGTTGATCAAAACGATAGCTGAGCCGAACAAGGAAAAAATAAGAAAGGTATATCAAACTGAGCTTATCGTAAGAGATACGACAAAATGACAGGCTTCATTTCGCAGGTTGAAAACCAGACGGCAGAAGCAAATAGGAGATGATATTATGAAGATTGCCGTAATCGGAGCTGGGAGCACTTACACTCCAGAACTTATTAACGGATTTATTGCAAGGGCTGATTCATTGAAAATAGATGAGTTTTGTTTTATGGATATTGATCAGCATAAACAGGGGATTGTTGCGGCATTTGCCCAACGTATGCTTAAAGCGGCGGGGATGAATGCAAAGGTCAAGCTTACTGGCAGCCTCCAGGAAGCGGTAGCAGGCGCCGATTTTGTAATCGGGCAGATTCGGGTAGGTCTGCTCGAAGCAAGGATTAAAGATGAGAAGATACCACTGAAATATAACCTGCTTGGACAGGAGACAACAGGTATTGGAGGCATGATGAATGCTTTACGTACAATACCGGTTATTATGAACATTGCAAGGGAAATCGAACGGCTTGCTCCAAACGCGTGGTTTATTAATTTTTCGAACCCTTCCGGCATAATTGCGGAAGCATTGCTACATCACAGCTGCGTGAAGACGATAGGATTGTGTAATGGGCCGATCAATATGATAAAAGATGCACGTACCAAAGTGCCTGAAGGGACAAAGCAATTTGATTATGATTTTGTGGGACTCAACCACCTTTGCTGGATTACCGCTATATATGCGGATGGACGCGAGATATTACGTGAGCTTTTTAAAGACGAAATAGAATCCATTGCGCTAAAGAATATTCCGGGAAGAAAATATACACCTGATCTGATGGGCGCTACCGGAGGAATACCAATCAGCTATCTGAATTATTATTATTTCAGAGAGCAGCAGATAGAAAAATGCAAATTAGCCGAAAAAACCCGCGGAGAGATTTGCGTGGATATCGAAAATGAACTTTTAGAGCTTTACAGCGACCCGTCGCTTGTGTCAAAACCGGAGATTCTTGACAAACGTGGAGGCGCTCTATATTCAGAAGCAGCGGTCTCCGTTATTGATTCCATCGTTAACGATAAAGGGGACATACATGTTGTTAATGTGCTCAATAACGGAGCATATGAGTTTATGAACAGGGAGGATGTCGTCGAGGTGAAGTGCACTGTGGGCAAGGATGGTCCTGTGCCTGTCAAGCTCAGAAATTTCTCAAATGAATATATTATTGGCATGATGAAAGCGGTTAAAATGTATGAAAAACTGACTATAAAAGCAGCCCTTAATGGCAGCTTCAACGATGCGTTGTCCGCATTGATGGTTCACCCTATCATCGGGGATTATGATAAAGCTCAGCCGGCTCTAAAAGAAATGCTATGGGCGAACAGGGATTACCTGCCGCAGTTTACTTTCTAATTCAAAAGCCTACCTGTCCACATCGTAGAACCTTATATTACACGTATCAAAGATGATGAAGTTGGTATGTCAGAAGAAAAGCTAAGTTTTCTGCCGTGACTGCTGAAAAGACGTTACGGCAGCATGAAGAAGGCTCAACACACGGTGATTATTCCGCAGTTGAGCCTTTTCTGCGCATAAAACTTATGCCCAGATCCTTTATGAATTCAACTTTTTTGTATATCAGCTTTGCTGGATAAATGTTGCGCAGTCGGTTTCAGTGGAGCTTTTTGCATTTTTTGGTTCAACATGAATCCTTTCGGCTGAACAATTATCGCCTTGCATATAATAGTAACAAGTATTTACCGAGCATTTGATTCCTAAGTTGGGTTGAGACATTTTCTTTGATTGCATCATGAACCTCCTATATCTCTGTGTATGTTGTATTTACCAATCTATTATTAGCCTTTTTAAAATTTTTATTTACTCTAATTAAATTGCATATTTTTCTGGAATATAGTATACTTAATAATATAATATTATAAAGTCGATTTTTGGAGGAAAGCATATGGCGTATTTATTAGGTGTTGATATCGGCACGTCGGGTACGAAAACGGTTTTGTTTGATGAGGCTGGGAACACTGTAGCCAGCGCACTGGAAGAATACCCGCTATACCAGCCCAATATTGGTTGGGCAGAGCAGGATCCCGAGGATTGGTGGCAAGCCACTGCAGCCAGCATTCGTAAAGTGCTTGTAAAAAGTCGCGTGAAGGCAACAGACATCAGCGGAGTTGGACTTTCGGGACAGATGCACGGTCTTGTACTGTTGGATGGGGAAAACAAGGTGCTCAGACGGTCGATCATTTGGTGTGACCAGAGAAGCACAGCTGAATGTGAGCAAATCACTTCTCTGATCGGCGCCGAACGACTGATTGAAATTACTGCGAATCCAGCTCTTACAGGTTTTACAGCTTCGAAGATTATGTGGGTCAAAAACAACGAACCTGATATTTTTGCAAAGGCAAAAAAGATACTGCTTCCAAAGGATTACGTAAGATTCAGACTGACCGGAGAATTCGCAACGGAGGTTTCGGACGCCAGCGGCATGCAGTTAATGGATATTGCCGGCAGGTGCTGGAGCCCTGAAGTTTTGGGCAAGCTTGGAATTGAAAGAAGTCAGCTGGCCGATCTGTACGAATCCCAGGAGGTCAGCGGAAAGGTTCATAAATCAGCGTCATCTGAGACGGGACTTGCAGAAGGAACTCCTGTGGTCGGGGGCGGCGGTGACCAGGCAGCAGGGGCTGTTGGAAATGGTATCGTAAAACCGGGGGTTGTTTCATCCACCATAGGAACATCCGGCGTAGTATTTGCTTATCTGGACAAAATCAGTATAGATCCAAAAGGAAGAGTCCATACCTTCTGTCATGCTGTGCCTAATACCTGGCACGTTATGGGTGTAACGCAGGGCGCGGGACTTTCATTGAAATGGTTCAGAGACAACTTTTGCAAGGAAGAAATCCGTACCGCAGAGTTGATGGAAGTTGACCCTTATGTGCTGATGGACCAGGAAGCGGAGAAAGTAAGCCCGGGAAGCAATGGTTTATTATATCTGCCTTACTTAATGGGAGAAAGGACCCCACATTTGGATGCGTATGCGAAGGGTGTCTTCTTCGGATTATCAGCGAAGCATGACAAGAGGGATATGATTCGGGCTATTATGGAAGGTGTTACATACAGCCTGAGGGACTGTCTTGAAATTATTGCGGGAATGGGTGTTAATGTTAGTGAAGTCAGGGCTTCTGGCGGAGGCGGCAAAAGTAAGCTGTGGAAGCAGATGCAGGCAGATGTGTTCGGAAATCCCATCACTACCATCAATTCCGGAGAAGGGCCTTCACTTG
This sequence comes from Bacillota bacterium, assembly GCA_023435925.1. GTDB lineage: Bacteria > Bacillota > Clostridia > Acetivibrionales > DTU013 > JAEZLF01. The sequence goes on along the minus strand of JAEZLF010000081.1, from coordinate 2,657 downwards.
GCGTCGCATTACTGGCCGGAGTAGGAACCGGAGTGTATAAAAGCGTTGCGGAAGCATGTGATATAGCAATTCAAGTCAAAAATGTGCAGCAGCCTGATATGGATCTTTTTGGAAAATACTCCAAGTTCTACAGCATGTACGGTCAGCTATATAAATCACTTAAAAAAGACTACAAGGATTTGGCAGACATCATGAAGGATGTGTATGAGGACGGAGTATGACAAAAAGCAGGACCGGCAACAATAAATTTCTGAAAGCCTACAATGAAGCCGGTATACTTGATTTAATACGCATAGGCAAGGCACTTTCGAGAGCGGATCTCTCAAAGGCAACAGGACTTTCTCCAACTGCAACAGGGCTTATTGTATCAACACTGATCGAAAAAGGATATATTCATGAGATTGGCACCGGAGAATCCAAAGGAGGAAGAAGACCTGTACTGCTGGAATTACAACAGGATTCATACTATTCGATTGGACTGGATGTGGACATTGACAGTATTTCATACATCCTGATAGATATAACCGGAAGAATAGTGAGCGAAGGAACGGCATTTCTTGATTCCCCGATGCCGGATACTGTGGTATCAGCTGCTGAGGCATGTATTAAAGAGATCATGCGGAGCAGGTCTATTGGGCAAGATAAGCTGCTGGGCATAGGAATCTCAGTGCCGGGTATGGTGGATGCGAAAACTCACAATGTGCTGCTTGCTCCAAATCTGGGGTGGCAGGATGTGCATCCGGGTATTATGCTGAAAGCTCAACTGGATCTGCCTGTGTATGTGGAGAATGAAGCAATGGCTTCAGCTATATCTGAAAAATGGATCGGTGCATGTCAGGAAGCTGACAATTTTGTATGTGTCAATATCAAATCCGGTATTGGTGCCGGTATTTTCACCGGAGGCAGATTATACAGGGGAACAGGCGGCAGTGCAGGTGAGGTAGGACATATCGTGGTGGATGAAAATGGTCCGAAATGCGGCTGCGGCAATTATGGCTGTCTGGAGACCATTGCCTCTACGGGTAGAATTGTTGAGTGGGCCAGAAGACTTGTAAGGCAGGGTGTGGTATCCAGCTTGAACAGGATTGAGGATGTTGAAAGCATTGATCTAAATCACATTATTGAAGCAGCAAGGGCTGGTGATAAAGCAACGCTGGGATTGCTGAATGAAGCGGCAAGATATTTGGGGATTGCGCTGTCGAACCTGGTCAATACATTGAACCCTTCAAAAATTGTACTCGGTAAGGACTTCGTAAAATACGGAGACTTGGTCATGGATACGCTGAGAAGTGTTATTGATGCCAAGGCTCTGAGGAGACCGGCGTCGGATGTTGAAATAACGGTATCAGAAATAGGAGAGCGGGCATCAACTCTTGGAGCGGCCATTATTCCACTGAAGCTTTTGTTCGGCAGATGATAGCAGCTAATGCTGCAGATGATAATGGAAATATCAAAACAAATAAATGAATGGAGGATGTAATTATGGCAGAATATTTTAAGGAAGTGAAGAAAGTCAAATTTGAGGGCAGCGGATCGGATAATCCGCTTGCATTCAAGTATTACAACCCAGATGAGGTGGTTGCCGGAAAAAGAATGGAGGAGCATCTGAGATTCGCTGTTGCTTACTGGCATACTTTCCAGGCCACAGGCACAGATCCTTTCGGTCCCGGTACGGCAATCAGACCATGGGACAGTGTATCCGATAAGATGGAGCTGGCGAAAATCAAAGTAGATGCAAACTTTGAACTCTGTGAGAAACTGAGTGTACCGTTTTTCTGTTTCCATGACAGAGATATCGCGCCGGAAGCCGATACATTGAAAGAAACGAACAAGAGACTGGACGAAATTGTTGCTCTAATCAAGGACAGAATGAAGGACAGTAGCGTTAAGCTGCTCTGGGGAACTACAAACGCTTTTGGAAATCCGAGATTCGTCCATGGCGCTTCCACTTCACCAAATGCAGAAGTATTTGCTTTTGCAGCTGCGCAGGTCAAAAAGGCGATGGAGATCACCATGGAGCTTGGCGGACAGAACTATGTATTCTGGGGTGGCAGAGAAGGGTATGAAACACTGCTGAATACGGATATGAAGCTGGAACTGGATAACATGGCACGCTTTATGGGTATGGCAGTTGATTATGCAAAGGAAATTGGTTTTAATGGACAGTTCTTGATCGAACCGAAGCCCAAGGAGCCTACAAAGCACCAATATGATTTTGACGCAGGCACCGTCATTGGATTCCTGAAGACATATGGGCTGGATCCATACTTTAAGCTGAACATTGAAGCAAACCATGCAACTCTGGCAGCTCATACCTTCCAGCACGATCTGAGAGTGTCCCGTATTAACGGTATGCTTGGAAGTATTGATGCTAACCAGGGTGATATACTGCTGGGCTGGGATACGGATCAATTCCCCACAAACATTTACGATACTACGCTGGCTATGTATGAAGTTCTCAAAATGGGAGGCTTTACGAAAGGCGGCCTGAACTTCGACTCCAAGGTCAGAAGGGGTTCTTTTGAGCCGATCGATCTGTTCTATGGTCACATTGCAGGTATGGATACCTTTGCAAAAGGTCTGAAGGTTGCAGCGAAGATCGTCGAGGACGGAAAGATGGACAAGTTTGTAGCTGACAGATACCAGAGCTACAATAC
>JAEZLF010000062.1 GCA_023435925.1 Bacillota bacterium | reverse complement strand
CTTCAGTCTTGGACAGGTTTCAGAAATCGCGTTAAAAGAAGCGCAGCTTGCATACAAAAGGGTAGAACTAAATTATGAATCAATTCAGGATGAAAAGGATTATAGTCTGAATGATTTTGCGGATCTTCTTGGCTTGTCAAGTGAAGTCTATAAGCCAGCTTCAGAAACAATTACCCAGTCTCAATTGAAAGAATATGATAAAGGAGTTTTCATTGAGCTGCTGAAGAAGAATAACACTACATATTTAAATGCAGTAAAAGAACAAGAGTTTTCGCAAAAAAGATACGACATATATAAGGAGATTGTAAGATACGGTATAAGCAAAGAGGAAGCGGAGGCTGAAAAGGCATTAATTAACACGAATGTCAACCTAAGAAAAGTAACGAAGGAAGAGATTATACAAATGTATACTGAATATATTGATTTGCTTAATATGCAAGGTGATTTAGAGGTTTCCAGGACGAATCTTGAAGTAAACAAGGCAAAGGCTGAACAGAAGGTGAATCAGTATGAGAAGGGGCTGATTACTGAGATGGAGCTGAATAAGGAGCAGCTTAATTACCGTAAGCTTGAACTGAAGTTATATCAGGATATAAACACATTTAACTACCGGGTAAGCAATCTGATGTTAAAATTTATGTGAGATATGGAACAATATTCTAACATTTTTCGTCTATAACATACAAAATTGTTACCAAAGATGATATAATTATTTTGTTAAGGTTACAAAGGATAAGGGGGTATATTTTCATGCGGAAACAACAGCTATTAGCATTATTTGTACTGGCGGCTTTGTGCTTCTCATCTATTTTGCCTGTGGGTGCAGTGAGTGGTAATTCTGTGGAAGAGAAGGCTTATACTCTGAGCCAGCTATCTATTCTTTCTGGAAATGGCACGGACTATGATTTAGATGGGTATCTGAAAAGAAATCAAGCTGCAGTCTTTCTTGTGAAGGCTCTCGGGAAAAATGCATATGTAAGTGAAAATAAGGAGCAGTATAAAAATACCGGATATAAGGATGTTGCAGCATCCGCTTGGTATGCTCCGTATGTGGGTTATTGTTCTGAACAGAAAATCATGGAGGGCTATATCAGCGGGATGTTCAGCCCCGATAATGCAATGAGCGAGATACAATTCCTCACCAGCGTATTAAGTGCCCTTGGTTATATATCCGGAGAGGATTACGGTATAAACGCTATCTATACCTTTGCTTTTAGTATTGGGCTTGTTACGGACGAAAGCTATAAGAACAAGCTTAATGATAATATCAATTATAAGAGAGCAGATGCCATTGAAGTTTTATATAACTTCCTTAAAACACCGATGAAGGGTACCAATGTAACTGTAATAGAGGGACTTGTTGCTGAGGGTATTGTCAGTCATGATATCGCGAATTCTACAAGCTTATTGAGAAACACTGATTCTGTTGAGACAGCAATTGTTACAGCCACAACGATAGATCAAGGAAAATTATTTCTGGAATTAAATGAGAAGATTAAGAAGTTATCCTCCAGTGATATCAGTATTTATGAGACTTCTGACAGTACGAAAAGGCTATCAGTAGAATTAGAAGCTCATACAGATGATGTAGTTGTCATAAAGACGTCCAATCAGTCTGCAGGCAGGGAATACACGCTTGAAATCAGCAAGGCTGAGGATATGCAAGGAAATGTGGTTGAGAATATCAAAATTAGGTTTACAGGATTTAGAACAGCAAGAACCCAATCAGACTTTTTGAGGATTAGTCAGGTTGATGCAGTAAACAATAAAACAATCAATGTATTTTTTACTCAGCCAATCAACATAAATGCAGAGATTCCGACGCAGTATGATATCTACGACGAGAATGGCAATATTTTTGTTAATGGCAGCTTTCAGAATATGAGCGTCAAGTGCCTACCTAATAGCAAGACTGGTATTTCAATAAGTCTGAAGAATGCTGTTTTCGCGGGCAACAAGAAATATGAATTAAGAGTGAGTGGTAGCTTTACAGGCTTATATGGGACAGAAATGAATGAAGGAATGGAAGATAGAATTAGTTTCTTCGCAAATGCAAAGGAAGAGATTGGATCAGCTGAGAATGAACTTGATATCACCTCTGTTACAGCTTTAGATAGCAAGGCATTGGAAGTACTGTTTAATAAAGAGATCGACCCGTTCTATGCAAAACAATTTTTGAACTATGCAGTAACCGGCTCAGGCAATGCTAGTATAGCAGTAAACAAGGCTGTACTGATTGAAGAAGGCGACAATAAGGGAATGGGAGTCCGGCTGGGTCTGGCTAGCCCACTATCGAATTCAAAGCAGTATGAGCTGTATGTTAACTTTATCACAGATATCAATAGGCGGTATCAATTGTCTGAGAGGAAGTTTGCTTTCTCAGGTGATTATCCGGTAAAATCGGATCTTATCATAACGAATGTAGAGGCCACTAATAAAAGAACAATCACGGCAGTATTTGATAAACCGCTTGATGCTTCAACGGTTATGAATGCTTCTTATTATACGATTATCGGCCTGTCGCAATATGGATATAGTTGTAATCCGACAAAAGTGTCGTATGAATCTGCCGGTGGCTACTACATTGTTAAATTATTTCTCCCCGCTGACAAACCGCTCCAATATGACAAAACATATAAATTAAGAGTTTCCCGTTCGCTGCAGTATAATTTTGGGAATACTTCCTCAAAGGACCTTGAGTCCAGCTTTGGTGGAAGCAGCGACGATTTACAAAAACCGAACATAATCGAGGCCTTAATTATCGGGAAAGATACGATTAAGTTGGCATTCGACATAGAAATTGCTGAAGAGGTTCCCAACTTATCTCCGTATAACTATAATGTGATGTTTGATGTTGAAGGCACCACGGCTACTAAGGTTCCAACAAGTGTTATTTATATTGATCCAATGACGCTTGTTCTAAAGTTTGATCATTTGGATTTTGATACATCGTATAAAATAAGATTTAACACTATAAAAGATTTGGCCGGCGTCAATCCGAGGACAGCACTTGATGGACAGAATTCTATTGATGTTAAGTTAGGAAAGAGATAAAGGCAGCGATCCATGCTTGGAGGTTTAGCACAGTGTCAGCAAGAAAAAACAAGAATTATGTAGAGAAACAGCACGACAGCATATATGGAATAATCCCTCTATTTTTTATAGTGGGGATTATTCCTTTAGTTATCTATATAAAAGTCATTACGGTAAGTGATGTTGAGGTCCTGTATACTGGAAGCCGTAATCCCCGGACAGATATATTCTCGTATTACAAGATGGCATTTCTATTAGCAGCTTCATTGGCAGGACTTGTGGCTTATTTACTTACAAGATCCGTTAGTCCTTTTGATGAACAGAGGAAAAAATACTATATTCCTATGTCCGTATATTCCTTATTTGCGATAATATCCGCATTAGCATCAGAGTATAAAACAATAGCATCCCGGGGCTTCAATGAA
>JAEZLF010000007.1 GCA_023435925.1 Bacillota bacterium | reverse complement strand
AAAGCGGTTGGTAAGCTGACAGGTGAGTGTTCCAGTATTACCGGCTCCAGCAGAACAGATACCGGTGTACATGCCCTTGGACAGGTGTGCAATTTTCTTACGGAATCGACCATACCAGCGGACAAGTTTGCATTTGCTCTCAATACATTACTGCCTGAAGACATCACTGTTCAAAAATCGGAGGAGGTTTCGGCAGATTTTCATTCAAGGTTCAGTACGAGAGGAAAGAAATATCGCTATCTGTTCTATAATTCTGTTTTCCCGTCGGCTCTTCTCAGAAACCGGGCTTACCATGTTTTTTATCCATTAAATGTGGATGCAATGGAGCAAGCAGCAAGGCATTTTGTCGGTACCCATGATTTTGCCGCGTTCTGCGCCACGGGCAGCAGTGTTAAAACAACAGTAAGAACCATCACAGAAGCATCTGTTACGGGAAATGGACGGATGGTTGAGTTTAGCATAGCCGGTGACGGCTTTCTTTATAATATGGTACGAATCATTGCCGGTACTCTTGTTGAAATTGGATTCGGCAGAGTGAAGCCGGATGCTGTTCCCGGTATCATAGCCGGGCTTGACAGGAAAAAAGCTGGCAGAACTGCTCCCGCGCATGGATTGTATCTCGTGGAGGTATACTACTAAAAAAGTGGAATGGCGGACGATCTTGCTCGAGTTACAGGCATAATAAGGCAATAATAATGAGATAACGAGAGATAAATTAGAATTATCGAATTTTTACTTGACAGAGGTACGGAACCTGTATTATTATAGTAAAGTGCCAAAAAGACCGGCTGATATTTCGCGCTGTGCTTATGGCCGGTATGACAGTATATATTTGTATAGTAGTTGAGGAGGACAGGTCAGACATGAAAACTTTCATGGCAAAAGCCGAAGAAATGAATAGGAAATGGTATGTAGTTGATGCCGCAGGTAAGCCTCTGGGAAGACTTTCAAGTGAGGTCGCCAAGGTTTTGAGAGGTAAAAACAAGCCCACGTACACACCTCATGTTGATACAGGCGATCATGTAATCGTTATCAATGCTGAAAAAGTGGTACTTACTGGCAATAAGCTGGATCAGAAGATTTACAGACATTATTCAGGTTGGATTGGCGGTATGAAGGAAACAAAGTACAGGCACATGATGGAAAAAACACCCGAGAAGGTGATTGAACTCGCCGTTAAGGGTATGCTCCCCCATAACAGCCTGGGACGTGCAATGTTCAGAAAACTCAAGGTTTATAAGGGTGCTGAACACGAGCACCAGGCACAGAAACCAGAAATATTAGAAATTAATGTTTAATGCGGAGGGAGGAGCATAAAGATGGCTACGAAGATACAGTATTACGGAACCGGAAGAAGGAAAAAGTCTGTTGCAAGAGTCAGACTCGTTCCCGGAGATGGAAAGATTCTTATTAATGATAGAGAGCTGGACGATTATTTCGGACTTGCAACTCTTAAAGTAATCGTAAAACAACCGTTGGTGCTGACAGATACGGCAGCAAAGTTTGACGTGCTCTGTAAGGTAATCGGCGGCGGTGTTACCGGCCAGGCTGGCGCTATCAGGCATGGTATTGCAAGAGCGCTACTCAAAGCTGATGAAGAATTCAGGCCTGCATTGAAAAAGGCCGGATTCCTGACAAGAGATCCGAGAATGAAGGAAAGAAAGAAATACGGTCTCAAAAAAGCAAGAAAGGCACCACAGTTCTCAAAGAGATAATACAATCGAGAATACAACAGCTTCAAAGGGGAACGGTATACCACCGTTCCTTCTGTATTTTGTTCCGAGAGTATCATACTGCGACTGCAATATCAGGACAGGATTTGCAAACGGTAGGATAAGATGTGAAAAATAAGTGTGGCTCATGAAGGCCGTATGAGGGAGGCTCAAATGTTACTGATAAAGAATGCCAGACTGCTGACCATGACAGGTAAAGACTTTGAAAATGGATACATTACAGTGGATGAGGGGAAAATAACCGCATTGGGTGGTGACAGAGCTGAAGCTGAAAGATTGGAAGCGGCAGGATGTACTGAGGTAATTGATGCAAAGGGTTGTTATACACTTCCCGGTTTTATCGATGCACACTGCCATGTGGGTATGTGGGAGGATGGCGTTGGATTTGAAGGGGATGACGGCAATGAGATGACAGATCCTGTGACACCCCATCTGAGGGCCATTGATGCAGTTTACCATGCTGACAGAGCTTTCGTTGAAGCGCGTGAGGGCGGCGTTACTACAGTGGTTACCGGCCCGGGAAGCGCTAATGTAATCGGTGGGCAGTTTGCCGCATTGAAGACATATGGCCGCAGTGTGGAGGATATGCTGTTAAAGGAGCCTGTTGCAATGAAGGTTGCCTTTGGGGAAAATCCTAAAACTGTATATCATGAGAAAAGACAATCACCGATGACCAGAATGGCTACAGCTGCCATCCTGAGAGAGAGCCTGATGAAGGCAAGGGAATACAAGCATATGCTTGATGATTATGAACGGGACAGCGAGGAGCATGACAAGCCGGATTATGACATGAAGCTGGAAGCACTTCTAAAGGTATTGAATGGTGAGATACCGGTCAAGGCCCATGCCCATAGAGCGGATGATATATTGACTGCGCTGCGCATAGCAAAGGAGTTCGGACTGAAGATTACCATCGAGCACTGCACCGAGGGCCATCTGATCACTGACATTTTGTTTGAAGAGAACGCTTATGCCATTACAGGTCCCTTTATGACAGACCGATCAAAAATTGAGCTGAAGAATCAAAGTGTCAAAGCTCCCGGTATTTTGTCAAAGGCGGGAATCAAAACGGCGATTATGACAGACCATCCCTGTACTCCTGTACAATATCTGCCGCTTTGTGCAGCGGTTGCAGTAAAAGAGGGAATGGACGAATACGAAGCGCTGAAGGCAATCACCATCAATGCAGCCGAAATAACAGGGATCGAGGACAGAGTAGGAAGTCTGGCGGTAGGAAAGGATGCGGATATTATTATTATGGACGGACCTCCGCTGGAGCTGAAGTCGAAAGTATTATATACAATAATCAATGGTCAGGTGGTTAAACGCATATGATAACATTCCATGCCGGATCGGTGGAGGAAACGGCAGAATTGGGGAGAAGGCTGGGGCAATTACTGCACAAGGGGGATACGGTATGCCTGACGGGTGACCTGGGAACCGGGAAAACCGCTTTTACAGGAGGTATTGCCAGAGCTCTTGGCATTGAAGGATATATTACCAGTCCAACCTTTACGATTGTAAATGAATACGAAGGAACGCTGCCTCTTTATCATTTTGATGTATACAGAATCGCTGATGCCGGTGAAA
>JAEZLF010000280.1 GCA_023435925.1 Bacillota bacterium | reverse complement strand
GAATATAAAGAGTATTATGCTTTTCATATTTTTTATGATAATCATTCTGCAAAAAAAGAAGGCGAAATGTTTCTGGAGGAGCATTTTGATATTATAAACCTTTCAAAAATCCCCACAAAGAAAACTCCTGAAATCACAGATGAGCCGCTCATTTGGAGGTACTTTGTTACTCCGTTGCCTACAAAGCTTGCCGACAGCCAGCTGGATGAGAGAGAATTCGTAGCCAAAAGTGTGTTCAGGGCAAATACTACGATTAACGGCGCATATATCTTCTCCAGCGGAAAGAATATGGGGGTGTTCAAAGCAGTAGGATTTCCCGAGGATGTAGGACGGTTTTACCGTTTGGAAGAATATGAGGGATATTGTTTTACCGCACACGGACGCTATCCGACAAATACCCCCGGCTGGTGGGGCGGTGCGCATCCCTTTGCACTGTTGGATTATTCAGTCGTTCACAATGGAGAGATATCCTCTTATGACGCAAACCGGCGATCCATTGAAATGTACGGGTATAAGTGCACCTTAAAAACAGATACCGAAGTCATCACCTATATGATTGATTATCTGCACAGAAAAAAGGAACTAACCTTAAAGGAAATTTGCTCGGTGATTGCAGCGCCGTTTTGGTCAACCATAGAAAATGAATCACCAAAGGAACGAGCGGAGCACGAATTTTTAAGAAATGCTTTTGCCTCCCAGTTAATTACCGGACCGTTTTCAATTCTTGTGGGCTTCGAAGGTGGAATAATGGCTCTGAATGACAGATTGAAGCTGCGCAGCATGGTAATCGGTGAGAAGGATGACATGGTGTATATGGCCAGTGAAGAAGCAGCTATCAGGGTAATTGCCAATGACCTGGATAAAGTTTGGTCACCAAAAGGCGGCGAGGGAGTTATTGTCACATTAGAGAAAGGAAGAGAATAATGGCTGTTGATTATTTATATCCGGACTATGAGATTATAAGAAATGATAACCGTTGTATTTCCTGCCGTGTGTGCCAGAAGCAATGTGCAAACGAAGCACACGAATATCTGGAGGATAGCAATAAAATGGTATCCGATGATGCCAAATGCGTAAATTGCCACCGCTGTGTTTCTCTCTGTCCCACCAGAGCTTTGAAAATCGTGAAAACTAATCATACTTTTAAGGAAAATAGCAACTGGAGCGGCAAAAGCATAAAAGAAATATACAAGCAGGCAAATAGCGGCGGTGTTCTGCTTTCCAGTATGGGGAATCCCGAAAACTACCCCGTTTATTTTGATAAAATACTGCTTAATGCATCGCAGGTTACAAATCCTTCGATCGACCCTTTGAGAGAACCGATGGAAACCAAGGTTTTTTTAGGAGCAAAACCAGACAAGATTGAGAGAGATGCGAAAGGTAATCTGAAAACAAAATTACCGCCGCACATTGTGCTTTCCATGCCCATCATGTTTTCAGCAATGAGCTACGGCTCCATCAGCTATAATGCGCATGAAAGCCTCGCAAGAGCAGCCACGGAAATGGGGATTCTCTATAATACCGGAGAAGGCGGACTTCATGAGGATTTTTACCAGTATGGGAAAAACACGATTGTTCAGGTGGCTTCCGGTCGGTTTGGCGTTCACAAAGCATATCTAAACAGCAGTGCTGCTATTGAGATTAAAATGGGGCAAGGCGCAAAGCCCGGTATTGGAGGGCATCTGCCCGGTGCGAAAATCGTTGGGGATATTTCCAAAACACGTATGATACCTGAAGGCTCAGATGCTATTTCACCGGCTCCTCATCATGACATTTATTCCATTGAGGATTTGCGGCAGCTTGTTTATTCATTAAAAGAAGCAACCGGTTATTCAAAGCCTGTTATCGTGAAAATCGCCGCTGTTCATAATGTATCTGCTATCGCAAGCGGCATCGCGCGCAGTGGTGCCGATATTATCGCCATTGATGGTTTTCGTGGCGGTACAGGTGCTGCCCCAACCCGCATACGTGATCATGTGGGCATTCCCATTGAACTGGCCCTGGCCAGTGTTGATAAACGACTGCGTGATGAGGGGATTCGAGATAATGTGTCTATTGTTATTGGGGGTAGTATTCGCTCCAGTGCCGACATTGTAAAAGCCATCGCACTTGGGGCGGACAGTGTATATATTGGAACTGCGGCATTGCTAGCTTTGGGCTGTCATTTATGCCGGACCTGCCAGACCGGTAAATGCAACTGGGGTATTGCTACTCAAAGGGAAGATCTTGTAAAGCGCTTAAATCCCAATATAGGGTATAAAAGACTTGTTAACCTGTTAACAGCATGGCAGCACGAAATTAAGGAAATGATGGGCGGTATGGGCATTAACTCTATTGAAAGCCTGAAGGGAAACCGGCTGATGCTCCGAGGCGTTGGGTTGAACGAAAAAGAGCTTGAAATACTGGGTATCAAATATGCCGGAGAATAATGAGTTTGTGATGGTAGGTGAAATATGAAGCGAGTGTATGTAAATGAAAAATGGTGCCTTGGATGTCACTTATGTGAATACTACTGCGCTTTCGCGTCAAGCAGCGAAAAGGATATGGCCAGAGCGTTAAAGGACATAAAAATCAACCCGGCCATTAAAATCGAGGAAATGAATGAAATAAGCTTTGCCGTTTCCTGTCGCCATTGTGATGTGCCTCTTTGCGTTAAGGGATGTATAACAGGGGCGCTTACAAAAGAAGATGGCATTGTCAGAATCGACAAGGATAAGTGTATCAGCTGTTATACCTGTATTTTATCCTGTCCTTATGGAGCCGTATCTTCTTCAGAGGATGGAGCCATACAAAAGTGTGAGCTTTGCATAAAGACGACAGGCGGCACACCCCAATGTGTCAAGGGTTGTCCAAATGGAGCAATTGTATTTGAGGAAAGGGGTGAATAGCTTGAAATATGTTATTATCGGCAATTCGACAGCAGCTGTCGGTGCGGTGGAAGCCATACGCAAAAATGATAAGGATGGCAAAATAGTAATTATCAGCAACGAGAATTATCATACCTATTCGAGACCATTGATCTCTTATCTTCTGTTGGGCAAGACAAACGAAGAGAAAATGAAATACAGGGGACAGAATTTCTACACCGATAATCAATGCGAACTAAAGTTAAATAAAACTGCCCAGGGAATCGATGTCAGGCAAAAACAGGTTATCCTTGACGACGGTAACCGTGAAAGCTATGACAGGCTATTGATCGCTACCGGATCTGTTCCATTCATTCCGCCTATACAGGGAGTGGACACCGTTAAAAATAAATTCACTTTTACTTCCCTTGATGATGCCAGGGCGCTGGATCATGTAATCAATGAAAATACAAGGGTATTGATTGCAGGAGCTGGCCTTATCGGGCTAAAATGTGCCGAGGGAATCAGTAAAAAGACAAAAAGCGTATGCGTAGACTTATCAAGCAGGGTTCTTTCAAGCATTTTGGATGAGGAGAGCTCTGAGATTATCAGGAAGCACTTGGAGCAGAATCAGATGAAGCTCCATCTTGGTAGACAGATCGTAGCATTCAAAGAAAATTCAGCTTTGCTGGATGATCATTCGGAAATCCCCTTTGATGTGCTGGTGCTTGCGGTAGGTGTCCGGCCGAATATATCTTTAGTAAAGGACATCGGCGGAAAAACAAACAGAGGTATTCTAATTGACGAAAGAGGCAGGACCTCCATACCCGATATTTATGCAGCCGGTGATTGCTGTGAAAGCATGGATGCTTCCACAGGGGAAATGAAGGTAATGGCACTGCTTCCTAACGCATATATGCAGGGAGAGTGTGCTGGAATGAACATGTCAGGAGTAGATTATGTGTTTGATAAAGCGATTCCAATGAATGCAATCGGTTTGTTCGGAAAGCATATTGTAACTGCTGGGGCTTATTCAGGTGATGTTTATGTTGAGGTTGACGGAGAGAGCTACAAGAAGCTGTTTTATTCGGATAATAAATTAAATGGGTTTATCATGATAGGGAATGTTGAAAAAGCAGGAATATACACAGCACTAATAAGAGAAAAGACTCCCCTTGATACGCTGGATTTTGAACTTATCTGCAAAAAGCCCGGCCTTATGGCTTTTAGCAAGGAAACACGGGCTGAAAAACTGGGAGGTGTACATGGATGAATTTATCTGCGAAAGAGTTAGGTTATCAGATGCTAAACGAAAAAATCCGCAATACGAATGAAGACATAGTCATCAGCGATTGTTTCGGTGAGCGTTTTATAGGCAGCGGCGCATCGGAAAAAACCATTACCATAAACGGTACACCGGGCAACGCACTCGGTGCATATCTTGACGGTACTACCATCATTGTTAACGGAAATGCACAGGATGCTGTAGGTGATACCATGAATGACGGAAAAATTATTATAAACGGGAATGCCGGAGATGCTCTGGGGTATGCTATGAGGGGCGGGGAAATTTTTGTGAAAGGGAGTGCCGGTTACCGTACAGGAATCCACATGAAAGAATACAAGGATAAAAGACCTGTTATCGTTGTGGGAGAAAACGCAGGAAGCTTTTTGGGCGAATACCTTGCCGGAGGGATTATTGTTGTCTTGGGCCTGAATAACGAGGATTTTCCTGCCGGAAGATTTACAGGAACAGGGATGCACGGTGGAGAAATATTTATCAGAAGCAGCAAGGCACCGAAAAATCTGCCAAAACAGGTGAGCTTAAGTAAGGCAAACGATGCTGAAATAGGGAGAATTACAGATATATTGCATGAATTTTCGAAGCTATTTGACACTTCAATGAAAGAGATTATGAGTAAACCTTTCTACCGTCTGACGCCGAATGCAAAAAACCCATATAAGCAGCTTTATGTGGAGAATTAGGATGTACTAAAAATATCATTAAATTTTTGGGGATATGGGAAGAAATGTGGAATCCAGCCTCAATATTAATTCCCCCAAATTCGAGGGAGTTAATATTGAGGTTGGATTAAAATCTTCCCTTTTTTTGATATAGTTACATATAACGTTAGTGATTATACTACTGATAAAAGCGAAAGACACTCAGGGAACAAGGTGCAAATACATGCTCAAATTCCGTTTTTTCAGTCTGGAATGGTTTTTCCGTATAAATAACTTTTCGGGGATTCTCAAAGCTGTTCTTTTCTTCTGGGTTGTAACCCTTCATTTCATATAAAGTACCATCCAGACCGTACGTACCGTACTGCTCAAGTGAAAGAGATACAGTCTTCTCATACTCAGTCAGGTTGACAACTTTTACAATTACATCACCACTTTTACGCTCAAGGCTAGCAGTATAGTAGAGTGGGTCAATGACTGGCATGCTGTCTTCCGCCTCGCTGATTACTGAGCCGTCAATAATTCCGCTTATCTTACGTTGCGTTACCTGAAGCTCGCAGCGGTACTCAACATCTTCTTTTACTGTAAACAAGCTTTGGGTTAGATCGGATGATTTTCCATTTACAACTGAGCGCAGAAATGAATCCTGGTTCTGCCATGCTCCTACTCTCCAGCTTAAATAATTATCATCATTTTGCCAGCCAAAGCGTACTTCAAAACCACGTTCATTAAAGGGAGAAGCTTGATTGTTTTCATCCTGCTTAATCGCTGTAAATCGCAAAATAAAATCACCCTGTGCCTCTGCAATAGGAATCAATAATTCCCCCTGGGTTAATACGTCGGGAAGTTTGTCTACCATTCCGGTATTTGAATCAACGAGTTCAATATCTTTATATTGAATAGTTGCTTTTGTAGGCACAATGAGAATTTTGCCCTTAATCTGCTCCTCCGTTCTCTCAGGTTCTGGAAAATATTCTGCATTGACAGCAAGTAAATCATCGCCCTGATGGTTCATAAACAGCTTTTGGACATAATAGCATGCGGATCCAAACGCCTGATGATTGTTAAAATATATCAAGTCTGGATACCATTTTTGATAGTCGACATTGCATAGAAGGGGCGCATAACAGGCAAGCTCAACAGCAGGTGCCTTCTCCAGTCCAATCATAAAGGCGGCTTCCACCAAGGCATTGCGGTAAGTGCTGCCCCAGGATGCGTATTCCCCCAAAAAGACCTTGGGACCATTTGTGGGGTAGGTATCGTAACGGTGCATATTGGCAAGGAACCACTCAGGTGCTTGGTAATAATGTTCGTCCACGTAATCGGAGCCGTTTTCCCTGGCGGATGACCATCCTCTTTCAAATTCACTTCCGGCAGCGTTCGGCCCAGATGTATTGATCAGCTTAATGTCTGGATATTTTTCTCTCACACGTTTGTGGATTATTGCATATCGTTTAAAAAAATCTTCTCCGACTTCCTCGTTTCCAATACCTAGATACTTCAAATGAAAAGGCTCCGGATGCCCAAGCGCCGCCCGTTTTTGACCCCAAGTGGTATCGGTGCCTCCGTTGGCAAATTCGATCAAATCCAGTGCATCCTGAATCCAAGGTTCCATTTCATCAAGAGGTGCTGCCCGTCCTGCATGGGGGTCGTATCCTGCAGGCAGAATTGGCAAGGGTTCCGCTCCGATATCCTCCGAAAGAAGAAAATACTCGTAAAACCCAAGACCGAGAGTCTGATTATATTGCCAATTATTTCTCCTGGATGGGCGTTCCGCAATATCGCCAATTGTGTTTTTCCAGCGGTACATAGATATCCTGTCATCAGGATTCAACGAACCGACATGCACGAGACATCCTCCCGGAAAACGCATAAATCGGGGCTTGAGGTCGGCTAGCAGTTCAACAATATCCCTGCGCATACCGTTCTTACGATTTCTGTATGTGTCTTTTGGGAAAAGTGAAATCATGTCGAGCGCAACTGTTGTTTTCTCCTTGGAGATGATGACCAGACGACCGCTGAAATCCTCCTCGCTTGAGACAAGTGTGGCGTGGTACTGCTTCCATTCATGAGAATCCAGAAGAATTTCAGCCTTCCCGTATATAATGCCTGTTGATGATTCCAGTCTGATTTCAAGTGAGGAAACACACCTGCCGATCTGGCGGGCATACAGGCTAAATCGGTACTCTGCTCCTTTTCGCAGCGGAATTCCGGTATTAAAACCCCTGTTTACCACACCTGCCCCTTCTCCTGCGCTAAATACTTCAAGAACTAAATAATGCGGATTGTTGCAGTTTAGGGGATGATGCTGTTCAATATGGATGGCACATTTGCTCCCTTTTAATTGTACGACATTCCACGCTGTCAGTGCATTGTATTCGGGATTATCAACCGGATCGAACTCGAACGATCTGTTCTGTACTAATTCGCCATAAATCCCTCCATCAGCAGCGTTATTAATATCTTCAAAAAATATGCCAAATAAATCGTCCAACTGTTTACATGTTTTCTTCGTCTGAATTCGTAAAATTGGCTTCATTTATCCATTAATCTCCTGTCTTTAAATAGGTTCTTTAATGCATTATAACCTTTCCATAGGGCTTTTTCCAGCTTGACAGTTCTATTGGACGGATTATATAATGAAACTGCTCTTTTCTAAAAATAATACACCATTGAACTATATATAGTGCAGGAGGTGTCTTTTTGAAAGTTTTGGTTGTAGACGATGAACCCAGACATACAAGAATATTGGCCAAAATAATAAAAGATTACCGTAGTAATTATGAGATAGTTGAAGCGAAAGACGGAGAAGTGGTTCTTAACCGGAACGATTTGGCAGAATTTGATCTTGTGTTTAGTGATATCCGTATGCCAAAAGTTGACGGACTGTCCATGCTGGAGCAACTATGCAAAAAGAATCCTAAGATAAAAATTGTGATTATCAGTGGATATGGTGAATTCGAATATGCAAGAAAAGCACTTTCACTTAACGCATGCAATTACATTCTCAAACCAATTAATCAGGAAATGATATGTGATGTTATTAATAAAATCGAATCAGGCGTGATAATTCAGCGCAATGCTCAGAGAGAACGTCAAAAATTGTCTGATCACTATCGCAATCATCTGATTTATAAGTGGTTATGTGGAGAATGTGGTGATGATGAATATACCGAAATAGAAAATATGATCCCCTCATGTAAATATAGTTTTTTGATAAAAATACTTCCTCGAAATAATACTCATATGAATAAAGATATGGAACTAATTAAATTGAACAAAGTTCAAGATACATTCATACAACAAGGCTTATTTGCATTAACCTTCGCCCTCAACTATGATAGGGGTTACACCTGTATCCTTGGTGGGGAGGAATTGTCCATGATTCATGCAGTGCTGGCCAAAACAGTTGAGGAATCTTTTGAGTATAGTTTTGCCTTAAGTTGTTCTGAAGCTGATATACTTAAAAATAGTAAACAATGTCATGATCAGGCTTGTATTGCATCCACATGCTTTTTCTACATGACCGATAATCGAATAATTTGGTACGAAGAGATCGCCACAAGGTTTCGAAAGGATATCCGTATCTCACCTAAGGCTGAGGATGAATGTCTTAAAGCCGTTATTGGTGAAATGGATTTAACTTCTTGGACAGGGAATTGGATATACTCGATTATTGCCGAGACGTATCCTGATCCATCAATATTAATCGATGAAATAAAGCGGGTGTTGTTGCGAATTCTTCACAGATTAGGTTGCGCCTTGACAGAGTCCGATACTTTCTCACTGGAAAAATCTATAAATGAGGGAATACAGGAAAATTGCCCCTCTATCGAGATCCTCAGGGACGGCATAATGTCATGTATTGCCATGGTCCGCAATAAAGTTCAGATGAACCGTAATGATCGTGCTGGACATATTATTGAGCGTTGCATTGATGAAATACAGGAAAATTATTATATGGATTATAGCCTTACGGCAATGGCTGAAAAATATTATTTTAACCCATCCTATTTCAGCACTCTGTTCAAGAAGCACACTGGCGTTCATTTCACAAATTATTTGATTAACTTGCGTGTGGAACGTGCGAAGCAGCTGTTGTTGGAAACAAACGATAAAATATATCAGATAGCGAACAAGGTGGGATATCAGGATGTTAAATATTTTACCAGAGTTTTTAAAAAGAAGTATGGATATTCCCCAGAAGAATACCGTATCTACGGTGCGAAATTCTGACCGGCACATTGTGGGCATATTTCAAAGATTTAATATGCGCACCCGTCTTTTTTTACTGTTCTTCATGCTCCTGACCGCTTCAATGCTAATGGTAAGCTACTGGTATTACCACAACAGTGTAAAAGAGTCAATTCAAAAGTATGGGGAGGATGCATACCGAAGTCTTACGCAAACTAATACAATCATTAACCTGCGGATGTCAAAAATCGTTGAAAACAGCGAGCTTCTTATCACTGACAAAGACGTGATCCGAATTTTTAGCTCCATTGACCAAAATAATCCATATGATCTCATCAAAAGCGACAGGGAATTAAAGCGAGTGCTGGCCAAATACTATACTCCAGACGAATGGATATATTCCTATACTATTTTGACAAGCTACTATAATTTTGGAGAAGGATACATACCATACCAGACATTCCAGAATACAGAACTATTTCACAATATTCTGAACGGGAAAGGACAGTTGGTCTGGCAGCCTACTTACGACTTTGTAGAAGTCTTTGGCCAAAATGACCTCAAGGACTGCGATGTGGACGATTTCCGTTATTTATTTTCCTGCGGCAAGCTGATAAATCCTATAGAAGTCACTGGGAAAACGATTCGGTTTGTACCCAGCGAAGAGGCGCTTACGCTCGTTGTTAACTTCCGCGAACGCTTTCTCTACAACTGCTATAAATCTTTGATGAATAATGATACTGTTATATTGATGGTGTCTCCGGACAAAAAAATAGTTTCCGCAAGTGAATCTATTACCGATCAGATAATGCAGACCGAGTGGATGGACGAGGTTATAAATCAAAAATCCGGTATTAAACGCATCACAGATGAGCACAATGACACGATTGTCTGCTTCGATACATCACATTTGACGGGCTGGACCTTGATTTCCATGGTTGAGTCGGATATACTTGCCGCGCAGGCTGCATCCACCGTCACATCATCCATGATACAAATGATTCTTCTTTTCATTATGGTATCTTTAATCCTGGCTTTCTTGATGTCAACTGCTACAAGTCGCCCTATCAATAAGTTAATTCAGGCCATTGGCCATACTGAGCGGGGGGATTTTACTCAAAAAGTTTCACTGCAGGGTCATAGGGAATTTGACCAGCTTATTTGCCGCTTTAACGATATGAACGAAAAAATACAAGTGCTCATTCATGAAAACTATGTGGTCAGGTTAAATGAGAAAGAAAACCAGATTCGCCTGTTGCTTACGCAGCTGAACCCTCATTTTATGTATAACACGTTAAATATGGTGAATTGTATAGCTATAGAAAACAATTGCGCTGAAATTGTTAAGATTATTACCTTTTTTTCTTACATGCTGCGCTACACAGTAGATATTGAGCGTTCAACTGGAAGCCTCAGAGATGAACTTAAATGGTTAGAGGGGTATATCTATATCATGTCTAGCCGCTATGAACAGGAATTGAAATATCACTGTGACATTGAAGCGGGTTTGTACGAGGAAGAAGTGCCGCGACTTTTCTTGCAACCTTTTTTGGAAAACGCTTTTGTACACGCTTTTCAAGGCAAGGAGTCTGACTGTCAGCTTACAATTTACGGCTGGCGGCAAAACGGGAAAAGATACTTTGCTATTGAGGATAATGGCAAGGGCTTTGAACAAAATGATGCTGACGATTTTCTTAAAGGTAGCTCAAACTCTTCCTCAGTGGGGATACGAAATGTACACCAACGTTTGCAACTTATGTATGGAGAGGAATATGGTGTGCGTATCTTAACCAAGCCGGGACATGGCACTAGGATAGTATTACAGTTTCCTTAATAATTTAGAATCCAATCGTAATCCACCAAAACTAAGAAAAATGAAATAGGATATGTTCTCCTTGGGTGATATATTAAAGTTAACAATATTTTTATTCGTAGGATAAATCTATTGTAAATATTACTAGATACGGAGGATAGATATGAAACACATTAAGCAAATCGCAGCGGTGCTTGTATTAATTTTGAGTTTAACCATGGTTGCCTGTAACAAAGCAAGCGCTCCGTCAATTGAAGGCGACACATCGGCAGCTCAAACAGCAGAAGGTAACAAAATTTCACCGGATTCTGATTCAACACCTGTCCGTGATCCCAGTGAGGTTAAGCTTACCTATACTTTCTGGGGATCAACATATGAGAAGGATGTAATCACGGGTGCGATACAAAAGTTTATGGATAAAACTGGGTATCAGGTGGAGGCGATGATTATTCCGTCTGAATATGAAACAAAACTTTCGACCATGATTGCAGCAAATGACGCTCCCGACGCCGGTTATCTCGGCCCACCGACAGCCTACAAATGGTACGACGACGGTGTCCTCTACAATATTAAGGAATTCTTTTTATCGGATGAGAGCATCAAAGAGGAGGAATACCTGCCAGGAGCAATCGGCCGCCGCGGAGATGGTATCATTGGCATTATGAATAGCTTGGAATCCTATGCTATCTGGTATAATAAGGCCGCTTTCGCCGAAGCAGGTATCACGGATATCCCCTTAAAGCCTGAAGACGCATGGGATTGGGATGAATTCGTGGAAATCGCCAAAAAGCTTACCATTGACAATAAAGGCCGTAACGCCACAGATCCAGCTTTTGATCCTGAAAACATTAAACAATACGGATTTCATATGAACTTCTGGTCCGGCCCTTTTGAAGCGCTGCTTCTCCGCAATGGAACCCAGTACTATCCCAATATGGGTGAAGAATGCGCTATTGGCACAAAGGAATTCAACCAGGTATTCCAGAATGTCGCCGATTTAATCAACGTACATCATGTAATGCCAAGCCCAACTGCTTTAAAGAGCATACCGTCATCTTCCGTGGCCCTTCAGTCTAGGCGATATGCTATGACTCTTGACGGCCAGTGGGTCTGCAACGATTATGCGCCAGTAAACGATCTTGATTATGGTATTTGCCAGATTCCCAAGATGTCAGATACAACTTCGATATACAGTAGTCCCTTTGGCGTCATATTTGCTGGCACGAAATTTCCTGCTGAAACCTGGGAAATGACGCGTTTCATTACAGATCCGGCCAACTGTATCGAGATATTCCGCGATGGCTTATGGATGCCTACTCGAACAGCTTATTACGTAGATGAGGACAAAATTGCCCTATGGGCTTCTGAAAGTCGTGCTCGTGTGTCAGGTTACCGGGATGTTCTGATTAACCCCCTTATTACAAATGCACAGGTTTCAGGAGAGGTTTATGTTAAAAATTTCGGGGACATAGGCAATATTATGTATCCGGCACTGGATCAGGTTTGGTCCGGGTCAAAGACGGTAGATCAGGTCATGGAGGAAATAAAGCCCGATATTCAACCGCTTCTAGAAGGTGTCCTGAAATAATGCCACGGGGAATAAGGTGATAAATTCAATGACCTATGCTTCCCACCGCATGTGATTCGACGGGCAAATGCAGGTATCCTGTATTTGCCCTTTCTACTAATAGAAGGAGTGAGACAATGATAGACTATGTAACACCTGTCAAGATTCGTACCCGACAAAGATGGAATACGGAAGCAAAATATGGGCTTCTCTTAGCGTTACCGGCGATACTGGGCTTTTTCATATTCACTTTGGGGCCGTTAGTTGCAAGCCTGATCCTTAGCTTTACCGATTATACAGTATCAAAAGCTCCTTCGTTTATAGGAGCTCAAAACTATATCAGACTTTTTTCGAACCAGGATCCTTTTTTCTATAAATCATTGGGTGTAACGCTGTATTATGTTATTTTAGCAGTTCCCGTCAGTATGGTAGCCGCTTTTCTTATCGCTCTTCTGCTAAAGCGAAATATGCGGGGGAAAGCGATGTTCAGAGTCATATTTTATCTTCCGTCCATTGTGCCTGCCATCGCTACAGCCACGATCTTCATGTGGCTACTTAACCCGGATATCGGGCTATTCAACCAAATACTGAAAACACTCGGTTTACCTACCAGTCAATGGATTTACGATGAGAAGTCCGTTGTCCCTACCATAGCATTTATGAACGTATGGGCAGTTGGTAGCACCATGCTAATATTTTTAGCGGGTTTAGAGGGGATTCCAAGCCAGTATTATGAAGCAGTGGATATTGACGGCGGTAATGCGTGGAATAAATTGTGGGCTATTACCATACCCATGATGACCCCTACTATTTTTTTTAATCTGGTAATGGGCATTATTAACGGGTTCCAAACTTTTACACAAGCCCAGGTAATGACTGAAGGAGGACCTAACAATGCTTCTTTGTTTTATACGGTTCTTGTATATCGAGAAGCATTTCAGAACCACAGGATGGGCAATTCCTGTTCGCTGGCGTGGGTTTTGTTTATTATTATTATGTTACTATCCTCATTAGTATTTCGATCTTCATCATCCTGGGTTCATTATGATGGGGGAAGGAGATGAATGGTATGAAAAAGACAAACGTTGTTGGAAGAATTATACTTTATACGACATTAACAATCATGTCAGTTTGTTACCTTCTTCCTCTGGTTTGGATGATACGCAGTGCGTTTATGGATGCCTCTCAAATTTTTATTGTTCCACCAATCTGGCTGCCAGATCCGTTAAGACCTGAAAATTTCAGCAAAGCGATTCGAACTGTGCCCTTTGACAGATATTTTTTAAATACTCTTACAATTGTAGTTTTAAACGTAACAGGTACCGTTTTAACCAGCTCGGTTTGTGCATATAGTTTTGCCAGGCTCCGTTTCCCGGGACGTAACATTTTCTTTGGACTGTTAATGTCAGGAATGATGTTGCCATATGCCGTTACTTTAATTCCCACTTTCCTTGGATGGAGGGCTTTGGTGGGATCTAACAGCTATCTCCCTTTGATTATTCCTGCCTGGTTTGGTGGAGGAGCCTTCAATATCTTCCTACAGAGGCAATTCATGATGACTATTCCAATCACCTTGGATGAAGCAGCACTTATCGATGGAGCTGGTTATCCACGTATTTATGCTCAAATTATAATGCCTTTATCCCGATCTTCTGTAATCGTTGTAGCTCTATTTCAGTTTATGGCTGTATGGAATGATTATCTTGGCCCTCTTATTTATATCAACAAAGAAGTGCGTTTTACGCTGGCCCTTGGCTTACAGCAATTTATTGGCTATTATACGGCACAGTGGGAGTTGCTGATGGCGGCTGCAACAATGATTTTAATACCGCCCATTCTATTATTTCTACTAGGACAAAAATACTTTATTCAGGGAATTGCACTATCAGGATTGAAGGAATAGAATATATTCTTAAAATATCTGTGTAATTATTGGAGTTGCTAAATGTAATTCTGTTAAAAAGAGAACACTCTGGAATATTGACTAAACAGCGAAGTGATCAGGATTATGCCTTGGGATAAAACAGCCTTCGGGTTGTTGGAAGAATGATGGGAGAGCCAGAGCTAATTAATTGGGCTCTACTCCCTCAGGAATCCCAGAGCTCTATGATCAAAATCGGTGAACTTGAGGCATCCATTACCATAGGCAAAATTAAGGTTGCGGACGTAAAGCAGAATTGGCCTCCCCCACATCAACCTGTCCTTCTACAATGGAAAGGGAGAACCGCTTCTCGTGGAAAAGACCTTCTAAGGTGTTTGGAACTCCTATGGAGAAAATACTTGGCAAAACTTCTTATCGACTGATATTATAACCTTTCAAAAATCCCCACAGAGAAAACTCCTGAAATCACAGATGGGGAAACCGGAAACATTCGACTTTCTGGGGTTCACGTTCTATTGTGGGGAAAACGGTGACAACAGATTCTTTCGTTGCAAGGTCAAGACAAGCAGGAAGAAGTTTTCTTAAGCGAATATATACTCACAGACTGTAACCTTTTTAATGAGATGCCTGATATACTGCGTTGGCATACATTTCTGAGACATGGTATAATATAGAAGCTCACATTTTATTTGAGTTAACAATTTATTATCCCATACTTACTGGGGGTGTATAAGTGACAAGAATCCTATCTTCCAAGATTTACATACCTGAGGCTGGTGAGCTGTGCATAGCCAGGGAGGAGCTTCTTAAAAAACTTCAGAATGACAAACATACGAAAAGCCATGTCTCTCTAATATGTGCTCCCGCAGGTTATGGAAAGACTACTCTTGTTATGGAATATTTAGCTTCTATCATCAATAAAAAAGCATGGTTCTTTATTGATGAAGGAAATAATGATCCCAGTTGTTTTATTTCTTATTTGATTGCGGCATTGAGGAAGGCCGACATACCTATTGGTCTGGACGTTGATTTTTTGGCAAGTGATGCCGGAGCCAACACAATAAAACTGGCTTTAACAGAGCTAATCAATACGTTATCCAGTTATCATGATACTATTACCTTGGTTTTGGATGATTACCAATTTATCCGATGCCCGCAGGTTAATGAAATAATCAAATTTTTGATAGATTACCAACCGCCTAATCTGCATTTGATAATCTTATCAAGAGTAGACCCTCAGCTTCAGCTATCAAAACTGAGAATTAGTGGAAGACTTACTGAATATAGAATGGGGGAAATGGCTTTCAGTCTCGCAGAAGCGATGCAATTTTTCCAAAGATCTGCAGAACTTAAATTAGGGGCTGAAGAAGTAGATAAAATATTTAATCGAACGGAGGGTTGGATAGCTGGTATGCAGCTGGTGTCCATTCTGTTCAAAAATGTACCGACAGAAAATATGGAGCAGTTTATTGAGAGATTTGACGGAACCCATGCCTATATCATTGACTACCTTGTGGAAGAGGTGTTAAGTAGGCTCTCAGATGAAATAAAAGATTTCCTATATAATACCTGTATTTTGGAAAGGATGAATGCCCAGGTTTGTAATGTCCTGACTAACAGAACCGATAGCCAAAATATTTTTCAGCAATTGGAATAGATCAACTTGTTCTTGTTGCCTTTGGATGCATCCCGTGAATGGTATCGTTATCACCATTTGTTTGCCGAATCACTAAAAGCCGAGCTTTCCTTGGAGCAGGAACGAAAATTGTATAAGCAGGCTGCGATCTGGATGAGCGAATCTGATTTTACCCATGAAGCTGTTCGTTACGCTTTAAAATCGGGGGATATACGTTTAGTTGTTAAAATAGTGGAGGATCATACCTTCGAGATATTTCAAAAAGCCCAATTGGAAACCTTTAATGCTTGGCTTGACAATATCCCGAAAGAACTGATAAGGGAGAGTGAAATCCTTGCTGTCAGGAAATCCATTGGCTTGTTTATAACCGGTAGGGTAAAAGATGCACTTGAGCATCTGGAGAGCCTTGGAGAAGACTTTTTTCATCACGCTTCCTCTCATAACAAAGGATTGGTCTTAAGCTTAAAGGCCTTAGTGGCCAGCCACTCCGGTCAGGATGCCCAAGTGTTGGCTGAAGAAGCCCTTACCTTGCTTGAACCCTGGGATCCTATTGCAAGAACCTCCATGCTGAACACGCTGGCGAAGGCGTTTTACTACAAGGGACAAACGGCAGAAGCGCTTAAAGCTTATGAACTGGCCTATAGAAAAGGTATTACAATGGGATATACCTTTGTTGTAACCCTGACTCTGATGAATTATGGCATGTGCCTTGATGCAATGGGATACCGTAATCAAGCCATGAATTTATACACCGAGTATATAGAAAGTATGAAGAAGCAGTTTGGAAAAACTCTTCCTTATGTTGGCATTATATATATTGCGATGGCGGAGCTTTACTATGATGAGAACCTTCTTGAAAAGGCAGAGAGCTATCTTGATGAGGGGATTAAGTTGTGTCAAAGCCTGTCCTACATTTGGCTGGTTTCCAATACGACGCTTGCCAATATTTATTTCGCCCGGGGAGAAAAAGAGGCGTCATGTTCCCTCCTTAAAAAACTCATGCAGCAACACCATGATATTCCCGGAATTGAGCTCAGGGCAACGGGAATGTATATCCAGCAACAACTCAGGCTTGGGAACATAGAAGGACTGGAATCATATGCTGCAAGACTGGAACATTTTACAGGCTTAAGCGGAACCAGGGATTCTCAGGAGGCACTGTTGTATCTTTCCAGATTGAAAATCTGCGAAAATAAGCTTGATGAAGCAGTTAAAGACTTAAAATCATTGGAAACGGTTTTTAGGGAGAATCAAAGTAATAAAAATCGGATAACTGACTTTTTGCTGTTGGCGGTTGCCCATTTTAAAATGGATGATATCAATAAAACGGAAGATTATCTACGCCTTGCGGTGAGCTTAGCCTCCCCGAACCGCTATATCCGGCTGTTTGTGGATGAACTGCCGCTTTTAGTGGAGCTTTTGACTGACAAAAAAATCAGTAGCATGGAGCAGTATCATGAATTTATTTCTGAGGTGCTGAGCTTATGTCCCAAGATTGATAAACCCTTGAGGCATGATAAGAAAGCACAGGCAAATACCGTTCTCGAATATGGCGAGCATCTAAGTGAAAGGGAAATGGAGATACTTAACCTGATTAGCGAAGGATTAACGAACAGTGATATTTCCCGAAAACTTTTCATTTCCATCAATACAACCCAGTGGCATATCTCTCATATCTATGGCAAGCTGGGTGTAAAGAGCAGGACTCAGGCCATTATCAAGGCCAAGGAACTCGGCGTTTTATAATGTTACGGCAATAAATCTCCTGCCATGTTGAAACTCGCTGAGGTAAGGAAATTTTTCTACTAAGCGTAATTTCGCGGAGGAAATTATCGCCTATCCGAAAAATTTCCTTTAAACGAAGCGTTATAAGAAAGTAACACCTACAGGAAACTGTGGGTCTTTTTTTGTTCAAAAACCACAGGTTCTGGTGGCGTTCACTGCTTCAATATGGGTGTATAACATAGATGAGATACATCAAAATCAGAAAGGAAATATTCCATGAGTTACTACGAAATTGTTGTGGAGAGTTACATTGATAAGAAACGTTTTAAAGAATTTGCGGCTGTCGAACTTATCCATTTGCCTGACGGCTGCACCCGGATTTACGGGAAACTGGCGGACCAGGCAGAACTATTTTCACTCTTGAACAAAATCAGGGATATGAATTTAAATCTGGTCCTTATAGAGCAAAAACTGGAAGAGAAGGAGAGATAACGATGACACAGTGGATTAGGAAACACCCTTACGCAGCATTCTTTATATTGGTTTTCGGTTGGACCTGGAGTATTGTCTTTGGGCTCATCCTGGCGGGTACCGATGTGAATCAACCCACCCCTCAGTTTATTGTCGGAGGCATGCTTTGCAATATTTCTCCTAGTATAGCTGCTTTTATCATTACAGGAATTATTAAAGGGAAAGAAGGGATTAAATCTTTAAAAGCAAGGTTTAAAATGAAAAGTCCTGTAGGAATTCTTATATTCACCTTGTTTGCCGTATTGCTTGTTAACCTAATGACCAAAGGAATTGCTCAATTTACAATTAGAACCTATGCGTTTGAATTAACAGTCCCACTGCTGATTATGGGAATAACGTGGCCTTTTGTTTCAGGCTTTGGTGAAGAGTTCGGTTGGAGAGGATTTATTCTGCCAGCATTCTTAAGAAAATTTCGCCCTTTGACAGCAGGTGTTTTGCTGGGATGTATCTGGGAAATCTGGCATATACCCATGCATTACATGGAATTCAGGACCTACGGTGAATACATGCTGCCAGCCTTTGCTGTCATCGGGTTTCTTAACCTCATTCTTCAGTCGGTAATTATGACCAATATCTTTGTAAGGAGCAAAGGCAATATGAAACTGATGGTCTTGTATCATGCCACCATCACAGGCAGTGCCATCATTATCGACGGTTTTCTCAAAACGGTAAAAACTCCGAGGACGACTGTGCTCGAAGGCATTGTATCTGTAGTTATATTTCTGGCTGTTGCCACAGTTTTATATGTCCAAACGAGTAAAGAAAAGATAGATTTTAGTAAAGTGTAAACATTTTTGGAGGAAATCAATATGAAATCAATAAAAAAGATAATCAAATGGTTATTCACTGGATTCTTGATCATAATTCTTCTTGGAGCCACAGTCTTCTTAGTAGCAGGCTTGATGCCGGTAAAAGATCAAGCTGGTGCAATCAGCCCATCTTGTTATGTAGCCATGAAGGATGGTACCAGGCTAGCTGTTCGGTATTCGCTTCCAGCAGATCTTAAAGCGGGCGAGAAAATACCTGCTGTTATTGAAACTACTCGCTACGTTACTGAAAACCAGCGGAGCTTAATCTTAAAAGCAATGCTGAACCTTAAAATTGCCAAGGAAGTTTCCGATGGGGTCAAGGAAGGCTTTATCAATTCAAAATATGCTTTTGTCAGGGTGGATGTAAGAGGCTCCGGTTCATCCTTCGGAGCAATGACAATGGAATTTTCACGAGAACAAATCGACGACATGGGTCAAGTGATCGACTGGATTTCCAGTCAGCCCTGGTCAAATGGAAGAGTCGGTACATACGGTATTTCATACAGTGGTAATACTGCTGAACTTGCTGCTGCTGCAAAGCATCCGGCGTTACAGGCAGCAGCTCTGATCAACTCTGATTTTGACGTTTTCAGTCAGTCGGTTGCTCCAGGGGGGATACCGAATGATTACCTGGTCACCAACTGGTATAGCGAGATTGCACGTATGGATTCCAATAACACGAAAAACCTCTTTTTTAGGGGTACGGCTCCGGTGGATGGTAACAGGGGAAGAAAACTATTGAAGCAAGCTATTAATGGCCACAAAACAATCAATATATCTGCTGCCTTAAAAAATGTGACTTATGCAGATGATCTTCTCACAGAAGGCTACACTGCCGATTCAATGTCTCCGTATAAATATAGGGAAGAGATTGAACAGTCGAGAATTCCCTTCTATGTGAGGATTGGGTGGATGGATGCCGGTACGGTAAATGGAGCTATAGAAAGGTTCCTGACCTACAGCAACGCACAGACGCTTGTCATAGGTCCATGGAGTCATGCAGGCCGGTATTTCTATGATCCGTTCCTGACTGGCAGCGAAAATAGCAAACAGCTTCTTTCCGCTCAGATGCAGGATGTGACTGATTTCTTCGATGGGTATTTAAAGACAGAGGCAAATACGTCGCCGGATACGGGAAATTTGATCAGGTATTATACTTTTGGCGAGGGAAAATGGAAAACGACCGATACCTGGCCTGTTAAAGGCTTCGATAAAAGAACCCTGTATTTTTCACAAAATAACTCACTCAAAGAAACGAAACCGGTCGTAGCTGAAGGTGCAGACGTATACAAGGTGGATTTGTCAGCCACAACAGGCAATAGCAACAGATGGATGACGAACCTTGGCGGAGGAAAAGTATTTTATCCGAACCGTGCAGAAGAGGACAAAAAGCTTCTCACTTACACAAGCGATGCGTTGGCATATGACACTGAAATAACAGGTGTTCCTGTCGTAACTCTGAATCTCTCGTCAAATGCTGACGATGGTGCTTTCTTTACCTATCTTGAGGATGTGGCTCCTGACGGAAAGGTGACCTATATAACGGAAGGGGAATTAAGGGCTCTGAATAGAAAAACAGTAAATTCTGACCTTGAGCACGCTGTACTTGGCCCTGCACACTCCTATAAGAAAGAGGATGGTGAACTACTCAAGCCTGGCGAAAATGCAGAATTGAAAATAACTATATATGCAACTTCTGTGTTGATTAGAAAAGGACATAAAATAAGGGTTACAATAGCCGGAGCAGACATATCCAACTTCTCCCGAATACCTGAAATCGGTGAACCGGTGATCAGCGTCCAAAGAAACAGCATACTTTCATCTAATATTGTACTGCCTATGAGAGAAAAAAGAGACTAGCTCGTACACTGAAGATGGATTTAGGATGAATATTATAGTAAACAAAAGGGAGAACTAAGCATATGAACATTTTAGTCGTGGGTATAGGGGTCATGAACCACCAAAGGGACGCAATACTAGAATTATGATGCTTTCATAATCTAAGACTGAATTTTAACTTAAATGCTTAATGGAGAAAGCAGTGGTACCCATTTCGTTGATGAGTTGATTCGAAAAGCTGAGGGGAAGGGAATAATTAAAGTCTAACCAACAGCAATAATACGGTAATGGTTTATATCCGGCATCTAAGAGAAAAAATGAGCGATCTCTATTCAGGCTAATGCTATTCCGAATAACGCGAACAAGTCTTAAGCATTATAAAGTAATGGAGCTGAGGGATTACTACTATTACAAAGAAAAAGGCTGGTTTGAGTCTGATTATTACTACGACACTTCCTTCGGACTGGTGAAAAAAGCTGCAGGAAGTTTTTTTGATTTTCTTGGCAGGCAACTTGTGAAATATGTGTATAGCAAGAATTGGTTATACTCATTGAAAATTCCAGGCAAGTATGTATAAGGTAGTTGATCAAACGTCCGCTTTACAATAAACTCAAGAGATGGGAGGAACTGAGCTCCAGGATAAATAGGTCAGTTCCTCTTTATTGCTTAATACCTACTTTATTTGAAGATCATCAAATGTCATGATTTTACTTAAAAGAAACGGATTTTATAGTTGAGGTGAGCAGATTGGATGTGTTATTCTGGTAATTGTGAATAATGAAATATATTGGAGGTGATTTCCTATCAATAAAATGATAACAGAGCCATGGATTAAGCTGAAAGGCAGCCTCAATCATGAAGATTATGATTTGATTCATGCGCTTCAGATGCAGTGCTCCCATAAAGATCAAATCAATTTGAAGCTGGAACTTGATTATAAGCTTGAAGATGCTTTAAATTGCGCCGATAAAACCGGCATCTGCGACATCAATGAATTCATGTACTTCAATGGTAAGCAACTAATCGGATACATCGGAATATGCAGCTTCGGAGGTACAATGGCACCTCTCGAAATAACCGGCATGGTTGATCCGGAATATAGATGCCAAGGGATTTTTTTGAAATTGCATGAATTGGTCATTGCAGAATGTAAACGGAGAAATGCAGGCAGCATTCTTGTGTTGTGCGACAGAAAATCTGTTCCCGGCCAGAAATTTCTGGAAAGAGTTGGAGCAGCATATCAATATTCTGAATTTGAAATGTATCTGTCCGATGAGCCCTGCGAGATTACAGAGGAACAGTTGCATGGTATAAACTTCAAAAAAGCTGACAATACAGATGCCCGTGAAGTAGCCCGGCAAGACGCTATTTATTTTGGTGACCGTATGGAGCAAGAGAATAATGGTGCTCCTAATGAGAGAATTCTTATGCCGGAAGACGAAGAAAAACGGGGTATGACCATTTATCTCGCGGAAAAGGATAAGCGAATCATCGGGAAAGTCCATCTACAGGTGATTAACGGGGTTGGAGGGATCTACGGGTTGGGTGTATTGCCGGAGAACCGTGGGAGAGGATTTGGCAGGGCGATTTTGCTTAAAGCTATAGAAAAACTGAAGGAAGTTAAAGTAAAGGAGATCATGCTTCAGGTTGCCGCCGAGAATGTGACAGCCCTCAGCTTATATAAATCCTGCGGATTTCAGGAGACGTCGGTAATGGACTATTTTGTGTTAGTACCTTAAGCTTGTATACTACTAAAGTAACGATGGGCTAGCATCTCCCAATCCTGTGTGAATTGGGAAAAAAAATTGGGCCGACTTCTAACGGCAAGTGGATGATAGGTGACGGATGTAGGGATTCCCCTGATATAATGCCATGTGCCCCGAAGATTTTTTACCTCTGTGTACCGGGTGCCGAAGAACCATTGTGTAGCCGGACAATGCAAAACTGTTATGTCACTGGTAATTAGTTGTAAATGGAAGAACCGGGGGGTATGATTATGATGTACAAAATTCAATATGCACACTCGGAGGTACACAAGTGGATAAAAGGCTAATTTCGGTTTTGATGATAGCAGTTTTGTTACTGTGTTTGTTTCCCTCTACGTCAGTTGCTGCTCCAAGTGACTTCCTCATTGAGAATGGTGTACTGATCAAATATACCGGTAAAGAAACCAGAATTGTTATACCGGAGGGTGTCACAACAATCGGTGAGGAGGCCTTTCCCTGGTATAATAACAGTAAAATTACCAGCGTCACTATGCCTGACAGCGTAACCACTATTGAAAGACGGGCCATTCAGAGTACGGCCATGACAAAGCTGGTGCTTTCAAAAAATCTGAAAAGCATCGGAGAGGATGCGTTTGTTGGAAACAAGAAGCTAAAAACCGTCGATTTACCAAATGGATTGGAATGGATTGATGTTGGCGCCTTTGGAGGATGTACTTCTCTTGTGAATATAAAGATACCTGCTTCGGTTAAATATATTGGTCAATATGCCTTGGACAGTCTTGTGAAGAAACAGGAGTTTGTCATTTTAGGAGATGGCATTCTTTATAAATATAACGGTAAGGGCGGGAATGTAGTTATACCGAATAATGTAAAAGCAATTGGCGAATTTGCATTTGCATACACCCCCTTTGCTACTCCTCTAAAAAGTGTTGCAATTCCGGGAAGTGTAAAAGAAATTTGGGAGGGTGCCTTCTGGGAGTGCTCAGATCTTACCACGGTAAAGCTGTCTGAAGGCATAAAGAGTATCAGCCTTAACGCGTTCAGCGGCTGCTCTAAACTGACTAAAATCAATCTGCCGAAAAGCCTGGAGGATGGCAGTCTGCTTTCTTACAGAAGCAAAGTGAAGCTTGGCGATGAATCTGACGATTTTGATATTCGCGGGGATAAAATCCTCTATAAATACAACGGAACAGAACCTGATGTAGCTATTCCTGAAGGGGTCAGAAAAATTGCCCCTGCCGCATTCGCCGGAAAGAAGACGATGAGATCGGTGGTTATACCCGATAGCGTAGTGAGTATAGGTATGTCCGCTTTTAACAACTGTACTGCACTTGAGCAGATTGAGATACCGGATAGTGTGACAAGTATTGAGGAAGGTGCCTTTTCGAATTGCAGCAAGCTTTATAGTGTGAAGCTTCCCGCCGGGTTGACCCGCATTGAGCCGGATGCTTTCAGCTCGTGCTATATACTTCAAAGCATTAACATTCCGGATAAAGTCTCCGTTATTGGCGAGGGTGCATTCAAGGTCTGCTACAGATTAAAAGACATCCAGATTCCAAATGGTGTCACCAGTATCGGGAAGTATGCCTTTAGTTCAACATCAGTAAACAATCTGATTATCCCGGCAAGCGTGATCCATATTGGGGAGAGTGCTTTTGGATCCAATGTTACAACAGAGCTTACCATTCTGAATGGGAATGCACGTATAGATGAAAATGCCTTCTATGGCTTTGAAGACAGGAAGAATGTCACCATCACAGCCCCGGCAGGAGGCTCCGTACAGCGCATGGCAGCACGCCGGAAGTTAAAGTTCACAGTGTATGAAAAGGAGTCAAGAACAAAGGATTGAGGCAGAATAATTCACAGCACTTTCCGATCGATCTCCAGTATTTCAGTAGGAAGATCCTTGATACGACAAAAGTGGAAATAAATCGAGCGATAGAAGCCGTAAAGGAAGTAGAAAAAATAGATATATTGATTAAAACAATATTAGACATTGCATCTCAAACCAACTTGTTGTCCCTCAATGCATCTATTGAAGCGCAGGAGTATGAATTGTTTTACGAGGACTTAATGATAATCAAGCTACGGCAGAATTAATAATACCTTCTTGTGCTCCAAAAGTATAAAAAGTGAAGCACCGACTGCCAACTGGGGAATTTTCCCTGGCTGGCAGTTTTTTGTAATAAAAATAAAAAAGAGTTATTGACATATGTCACAAACGGAGTATAATAAGAATTGAAAATGACATATGTCACAAACCATATGGAGGTGAATCGATTATGCCAGGAAGAGATAGGACCGGACCAATGGGTGCCGGATCAATGAGCGGAAGAGGTTTAGGCCTATGTACAGATGCAAATTTAATAGAGTACGGCGCTGGTTATAGGATGAGATCAGGACCTGGATGTGGACTTGGCTTCAGAGGCAGTTTTGGAAGAGGCTTTGTAATGAATCGGACAACAAAAACAAAAAAAGAACTGCTGGAAGAACAAAAAGGAATCCTGCAAAACCAGCTCGAAATCGTTGAGAAGCAGTTAGAGAACCTGTAATGGGCATCAGAGGTAGCCGGAGGACGCTCCGGGTATTTCTGATTAGAAGCGAGGTGAAAAGAAAATGCCAAGACCGATGAAATGGAGAAAAGTGTGTTGTCTGCCTGAAAGCAGCAGGTTTGGACCTCTTGATTCCAATGTGGATGAAAGAAACTACGTAAGAATGACAGTTGATGAGTATGAAACGATACGACTCATTGATTTAGAGGGCTTTACGCAAGAAGAGTGTTCAAAGCAGATGAATATTGCCCGCACTACTGTTCAAGGCATTTATATCGAAGCAAGAAAGAAGCTGGCGGAATCACTGGTAAACGGTAAAGTGCTGCTAATTGAAGGAGGCGAATATCGGCTCTGCAATGGCTTCGGAGAAGGTTGTGGCCGTGGTTGTCACAGACATAGGAATAGAAATAGAAATGTAAAGAATGGAGAACTATTATGAAAATAGCAATTCCTGTGGACGAAAAAAATATTGAAACAAATGTATGCGTATCTTTTGGGCGCACTCCCTACTTCCTTATTTTTGATACGGAAACGGAGGAGAGCATATTTTTTGACAATAGTGCAGCAGCTAGTACAGGTGGTGCAGGGATTAAAGCTGCTCAAATGATAGTGGATCAAAAGGCAAATGCATTACTGACTCCCCGCTGTGGAGAAAATGCGGCTAATGTGCTTAAAGCTGCAGATGTTGACATTTTTAAAACAACAACTGCTTCGGTAAAAGAAAATATTAATGCTTTTATTGCTGGAAAGCTTACTTTACTGGATGAAATTCACGCCGGATTTCATGGACATGGAGGCAATTAACATGAGAATAGCTGTGCTAAGTGGCAAGGGCGGCACAGGGAAAACACTGATATCGGTAAATATCGCTGCAGCAGCGAAGACATCAGCCTATATAGACTGTGATGTTGAAGAGCCGAATGGGCATCTATTCTTTAAACCTGACGGTATTCAGGAGGAAGAGGTATCAATAAAAATTCCAATGGTAGATCAGATGCTTTGTAATGGGTGCCGGAAATGTGTTGATTTCTGCAAATTCGGTGCACTTGCCTATGCCAAAGATAAACTGATTATTTTTGACGAGGTATGTCACTCCTGTGGCGGCTGTACCATGCTTTGTCCTGAAAAGGCTATGACTGAGAAAGAAAAGGTGATAGGAAAAGTTCAAAAAGGAATTTCAGATGAGGTAATGGTATATACGGGAGTACTAAACACCGGCGAAGCTTCAGGTATCCCCATTATAAAAAAGCTGCTTGCTGAGAATAAACATGAAGCTGATAAGCAGACATTTATTGACTGCCCCCCCGGAAGTGCCTGTATCGTAATGGAAAGCATTAAGGATGCAGACTATTGTATTTTAGTAGCTGAGCCTACATTATTTGGAGTTCATAACCTCAACATGGTATATGAACTGGTCAAGCTATTTCGTAAACCCCACGGAGTAGTTCTTAATAAATGTCTGGAAGGAGAGAATCCGGCAGAGAAATTTTGTGTAGAAAGAAACATTCCGATACTGGGTCGAATTCCCTTCGATAATGATCTTGGGATGTTGAATTCAAATGCAGAAATTGCCGTAAGGAAAAATGAAAAATACCGAACGATTTTTTCTTCTTTATTAGGTATAGTGACGAAGGAGGTGCAGTGTGAAACAATTACTCATCCTTAGCGGAAAAGGCGGCACGGGAAAAACTACGATAGCCGGTGCGCTTATAAAGCTTTCCAATGCTAGGGCTTACGCAGATTGTGATGTGGATGCACCCAACCTGCACCTTATATCAGGACAAAATTCCGAACCGGATACAACGGATTATTATGGTATGCCAAAAGCTGAGATAAATACGGAAAGGTGTATCAAATGCGATCGGTGCAGACAAAGCTGCAGGTTTGATGCTATTTCAGCAGAGAAGAAATACAAGGTAGACTCTTTTGCCTGCGAGGGCTGCGGAGTTTGCGAAGCCGTCTGCCCTGCAGAGGCGATAGTTCTAAACCCAGCTGTTGCCGGTGAGCTGATGCTGTACACAAGTAAAGAAAAAGTATTTTCAACAGCACAGCTGAAAATGGGAAGCGGTACTTCCGGCAAATTGGTTACAGAAGTAAAGAAACAGATGAAAGCTACGGCTCCATTGAATACTGAGCTTGCAATTATTGACGGCTCTCCTGGAATAGGCTGCCCTGTTATTGCATCCCTTAGCGGAGTGGATATGGTTTTAATCGTAGCGGAGCCTTCTATATCAGGCATCAGTGACATGGAACGCATTATAAAGACAGCGGCGATATTCGGAACGAAGATAGCAGTTTGTATTAACAAATTTGATGCAAATTTATATAATGCAAATAAAATTGAGATGCTTTGCAAGAAACAAGGACTGCCCCTTATCGGGAAGATACCTTTTGATTCTGAAGCAGTTAGAGCTATTAATAACGGGCAGACCATTGCGGATATCAATTGTGTATCAGGGACAGCTGTCCAAGGGGTCTATCAAATACTCCTAAGACTTCTGTCTCTATAGGCGGGGGATAAGCAGATTGAAAATAAGACAATGAAGCTGCTGTTTGGAATTAGTTGGGTATCACAATAACATTTTATATAAAGGAGCTAATATCATGAGCGAAAATTGCAGGCAAAGCTGTGGCAGTTGCTCGGAGGACTGTGCAGATAGAAATGAAGAAAAAACCGATTTCTCCGAGAAACCTCACGAGATGAGCAGCATAAAGAAGGTCATCGGGATTGTCAGCGGCAAAGGGGGAGTTGGCAAATCGATCGTCACTTCTATGCTGGCAGTTACCATGAACAGAATGGGTTATCATGCCGCTATTCTAGATGCGGACATCACCGGGCCTTCCATTCCTAAAGCATTTGGTATCAAAACAAAGGCTACCGGCAGTGAATTCGGATTATACCCCATTACAACGAAAACCGGCATTGACATTATGTCGATTAATTTGCTACTGGAAAATGATACGGATCCTGTTGTCTGGAGAGGGCCTATTATTGCCGGTACGGTCAAGCAGTTCTGGACAGACGTGATTTGGAGTGATGTTGATTTTATGTTTATCGATATGCCGCCGGGTACCGGTGATGTTCCTCTTACGGTATTTCAATCCATTGCCGTTGATGGCATAATCGTTGTGACATCTCCACAGGAACTGGTATCCATGATTGTATCAAAAGCGGTAAAAATGGCTGAGATGATGCATATCCCCATTATTGGTCTGGTAGAAAACATGGCCTATTTTAAGTGCCCCGATAACGGCAAGGACTATCAGATATTTGGTGATAGTCATATTGAAGAAATTGCCAATAAGCATAACTTAAAGGTTTTAGGGAAAATTCCAATTGACCCCAAAATATCTGCTGCGTGTGATAGAGGAATGATTGAGCTATTTGATGGCAATTGGCTTGATCCGGTCGCCGACATATTGGGAAAGGTGGAAGTAACTATCAAACAGGGTGAAACCGATCAAGTCGATAAAACCGATAAAACCGAGTAAATAGAGGGGATGGAGGAAAAGAAAATGATTAAAATCGCAGTAGCAAGTGAAAATGAAATGGTAACCGAACACTTTGGGCATTGTGTCAACTTTAATATCTTCGAAGCTGAAAACAAAAAAATTGTTAATAGTGAGTCTATACCAAACCCTGGGCACAGGCCTGGCTTTCTCCCCAACTTTTTGAATGATATGGGTGTTAATGTGATTATTTCAGGCGGTATGGGAGGCGGTGCAATTGATATTTTCAATGAAAAGTGCATAGAGGTGATAACAGGGGCAAGCGGCAATGCCAAGGCAGCTGCGGAAGCATATCTGCAAGGAACTCTGAAATCGACGGGTTCTGTTTGCTATGAGCACCAACATCACGACGAGTGTGAGTAATAGATTAAGGGAAAGCTGCAGGCGCCGGTTTAGGAGTAAATTCCTCAATTGGCGCCTGTCTCTTTCTAACCGATATTATTGATGATTAAACGTCAAAGCGGGAATAAGAGCTATAGCAATCCAAACAAAGGTGTTTGCCTTCCTAAAGTCGGATCCAATTGGCTCCGGCAGTTTCCCCGCAGCAATTCATAGGAATCCAAAATTCTTGCATGCTCGGGCAGTTGGATTTTTGTCCGCAATGTTTGTCGCTTTTCAGTGAAAAAAGGATCGGGCATGAAATTATCAAATAAAATGTGAAAAAATAATCTGGACAAGTCATTATGGATATAGTTTAATACAATTATTAGCATGAAGGGGGATAAAAGCATGATGGTAAACAGAGCAGATAATAGTGTACCATCAGAAATGAATTACTTGCGATTATCCGTAATCGTTTTTTCCCTATTCTTTTCATGGCTGCTGGCTTTCCCCTTTGAAGGCCGTATACTGTATGCTCTCACAGATTACCATAACATTTCTGCCAATTCATTTGTTTTCGGCACAATGG
The DNA here is from genome assembly GCA_023435925.1 of Bacillota bacterium. Taxonomy (GTDB): domain Bacteria; phylum Bacillota; class Clostridia; order Acetivibrionales; family DTU013; genus JAEZLF01. Next base: position 15,267 of record JAEZLF010000280.1, on the reverse strand, counting down.
CGGCTCATTTTACCGGCCTGCTCGTTTGCGGCTTTTTTGTCAGGAACATGCGGTCAGCAAAAAGGCTCATGCTCTTTTCTATTGCTTTTTGTATCATGGTTTCATGGGTGTTTTTCTTTCCACCTACATTTTTATGGACAGCAGCGTTGCTTTTGGCAGCTTTTCTGGTCGGATGCTGTGTGGCGGCATGGGGCTTTTACTTCAAGGTATATACACCCAAAAACGAACGTATCAAGACAATGGCGGACGGTCTGATTTTCTCAAACATTCTGATGATTCTGCTTAATATGGCTGCTATTCATATTTCTCCTCACACAGGGCTTGGATTTTCCATGATGATACTGGGAATGGCGTTCCTGTTCGCTCTCAGGCTTCCAAAAGAGGAAGAGCCGGAAAGCACCTTGCCTTCCGACCAGAGTGAGAAGCATGTCGATAAGGTCGGTCCGCTGGCCTTTCTGTGTCTGTTCATTGTGGTCATCTCGATCAATTCCGGTTTGATGTATCAGGTGCAGGGGCCTGCTTTTGCGCATCTTGAGAGTCTGACCAGCTGGTACTGGGCTATTCCTTATATTATTTCTCTGTTTATTATGAGAAACCTGCCTCGAAGAACAAACCGCACTTATATTCTTTATATTGCTATCGCGATGATTGGGTTTTCCTTTATCGCTTTTCTGGTGTTTGATCGTTCATGGGTGAGCTATCTTGTTGTTAATACCTTGATGTTGGGAGCTTGCGGTGTGTACGACCTGTTTTGGTGGAGCATTCTGGGCGAAATGCTGGAGCTGGACAAAAATCCCGCCAGGATCATGGGCATCGGCCTTTCTGCAAATGTTTTAGGCGTAATACTGGGAGGTTTGATTGGAAATGCGATTACATCGGTAGACGAGCAGAGCATGAATCCCACCATGCTGGCGCTGGGGGTTGTTTGTATTACTCTTGTCCTGCTTCCTCCCTTACATAATCGACTGAACGCCCTGCTAAAAAATCACATCTATTTGACCACGATTTCTGTGATGCCGGTGCAGGAACAAAATGGTCTGATTTGTAAGCTCACCATAGCGGAAAAGCTCACGGATCGAGAAAGTGAAATAGTTGCCTTGCTGCTCAGGGGAATGACTTACCGTATGATTGCCGGAGAACTGCATGTGAGCGAAAATACAGTAAAAACTCATGTGAAAAACATCTACTCAAAAGCCGGAGTACGGAGCCGGACAGAACTGATGAACCTTCTGCTGAATATACAGCCACAGACCGCAGAAACGGTAAAACCTCGATAAACAGCGGATTTCAATTTCTAATGGGGGCAAGCCCCCATACCCCCTCGCTACGGGCAAAATGAATTTGCCCTTCGCTACACTTCGTGCGCCACGCCTAAACGTGGCGTTTGAACAACGTCAGCTGGTATCGGAAACCCGCCACCAAGGCTTTTTACTTAAGTAAAAGAGCCAGGAGAGGTGGAGACTGTGACGTTGTTCAAAACTCCTCACCCGAAAAGGTGAGGAGCTTTTTATGTAAAATCACCCGGTTTGGTGACACAAAGGAAGGCTGCTTTTTGTAGAATAAAGTAAAGCTTGACTACGGAGAGGAGAGTTCGCTTGAAATTTTGTAGAAACTGTGGTGTGCAGCTTAAGCCAGATGCCAAATTCTGCAGATCCTGTGGGACGAAAACGCAGGGCGGAGCTGAAACCGGATGGGCTTCAGATTCATCGACACTTGATTATACAGCTTCCAGAGTGAACGATACAGCGCCTAAAATGGAATATACAGCGCCCAAAATGAACAATACGACGCCTAAAATAAAAAGGCGGGGAACTCGTCGTAAAAGGCTTGTTATTTCAGCAGCTGCGTTAGTCCTGATCATTGCGTTGGGGGTAATCTTCCTGCCCGGACTGATAGACTCTCTGTCCAGGAACATGGCTGTACATATTGACAGCGTTAGCGGGCAGCCATATGCAAACAGAGCCGTCACTATCAGCGGAGACGGTTTCGGCGATTATAACTTAGAAAACAGCAAGGCTGTCATAGACGGTATGGACACGCCCATTATTGGCTGGGGAGAGCATGAAATTACACTGCTGGTTCCAGAGACTGTTTCCGCAGGGAAAAAAGAAATTCTGCTTGTCAATCCGCCTTTCTTCAAGAAAAAGACTGTATCCCACGAATTTCTGGAATATACGAAAACTAAATTAACAAAAATAACACTATCTCCGGAAAAAGAAACCATTATCGAGGGAGAGGGCTTTGTGTTCATTGCTCCTGAGGGCAGTGTAATGCAATCGCAGGAAATAATCATATATAAATACGAGACACCCTCAATGGATGACAATCCATATTACACCGTGTCGGAGGAATATGAGATCACCGGCCCTGATGACAGACATGTGTTTTTTGAGCAACCCGTCTATTTCGGCGTAGATGCGGCAGACGGCGAAGAAGCAGCTCACTCAGCATTCCAAATCTTTGATGAAATTACAGGCGTTTGGGCGTCGGCTGAAACCTGGTATAGTCAGGAGGAAGCCCGAGTCTATCTGGTTACTACTCATTTCAGCGGCTTTCGGAGATTTGTCAGCGATATGCGAACAGGCTTTGGCAGGCTGGCACAAAAGACTGTGGATGAAGCCAATAAGAAGATCGAATACGTTTCCGATAAGCTTGGAATGGCTGAGGATAAAGTTGTTGAGCTCAGCCAGGATCTGTGGGTCAACGTAAAGGATGCTACAACAGAGGAGTTTGTAGGTGTCTCAGATGCAAACAAGTGGTTTATCGTGTATTACAGAGTATCTGACGCTGCAAATGATCCTTCTCTTAATAGCAAGGCTTGCCTGATGGCGGCGTCCTTCTCGAATGCTTATGAAAAATACAGGACTTTGTTCGGAGCTGACAAGGTGCCTTCGGTTACAAAGAAAGCACTTATATCAGGACAGCCAGGTGACAATCCGGTTGTTGAAGATGCTCCGGCCCCAATCAATGTCTACATAGACCCCCGGGTCAACAAAATCGGAGCTCAGGCCAAAAGTGCCACAACCGGTAATATTATCATGCCTTCGGAGTATTCTGAGGATGATATGGCCTCCACCTGTGCTCATGAGCTGTTTCATGCCGTGCAGTACAGCCAGCTTGGAATGAAGATGCTCTATATGTCTACTACCGGGCTCAAGAGCTTGGTTGACAACCGTTATACCGGAAACGACACGGAGGTTTACCGATTTTTCGCCAATAATGCATGGTTTTTGGAAGCTACAGCCGAGTATGCCGGGCGGTTCGTCGGCACAAGCACAGGTTCGGGTGCGCCGATCCATCAGCGCATCGAAGCCAACCGGGCCTATTACACAAGCAACGGCACTCAGGAATATGGGATATCTTCGTTTCTGGATTATATTTTGTCCATCCGGCAACCGGACATCAATGATTCGGGTGAAGCCTTTAAGGAAATGTGGAACACTGTCACCGGCAATTACAGCATGGCTTCGGATATCAACACCGAATTCGACAAATATGTGAGAGATAAGCTGAACGAATCGGCGGATATAGCTTTTCTGAACTTCTGGAGGGAAGCCTTCACCCGAAGCTACATGCCGGAGGTGGCGGGTATTTCCGGAGGCTTGCTTGATACCGGTGCTATTCCCCGCAGGAAGATCAGCGGTTCTATGGATATCAAGGAAAACGGTGCGGGTATTTTCCGATACAACCTGACGCCTGCATATATGTGGAAGGATGAAACTGCCTTGACGAGATCCTTCTGGCTTGAAGCTGCTCCTGCCTCAATGTGTGGCGATGTATACCTTCTTAATGGGATTGAGATGTCCGACCGCGTGACCGGAGATTCCCGCAAGGGCATCATCAATGCGGAAGACGGAAACCATAAGGATGTGCTTATTCCGTATGCGGCAGGTGATACCCGCAGTCTTGTCGCTGTGTTCCGGAATACGGCAGATGGCGACGCCAGCATAAAGGTGACGCTTTCCTCGACTACTTTGAAATGGGATAATCAGAAGGATATCGAAAAAAAAGTAAACAATACCACCCTTAGAAGCAATGATAAACTGAAGTTCACTCCGACGCTTCCGGAGCAGAAGAAGGGTGACCTGCCCTTCACTGCCGTGGTGACATTGAATGACAATCTCGATTACCAAACCGAAATTGATTTAGTAGAAAATGGAAAGCCTTTTGAGGTGGGGGCGCCGATGAAGGATCTGCCCCCGGACAAGATCTCAGTCAACATTAAAATTTATAAAGATGGGGAACTGGTACACGAATACCAGTCGTCAGATATTAACGCTAACGCGATAGTGGAGATTTCGGGACCGGAGGCAGTGAACTATCAGCTGGATGAAAGCATCCAAAGGATTGAGCATGCTTTCTCAGCAAAAGCTTCCCCTGCAGGTGATTACGATTTTGAATGGAGCCCGGGCGACAGCTCGCCGGTACAGAAGACTGAAGGAGGCAGCGACTCCGACATTTCTCATACCTATACGGATGCCGGTGAATATACCGCTAAAGTGACCCTTTACGATAAAAACGGCAAGGCTCTTTCTTCCGACAGCGTGAGGATTGTACTGGAGGAAAGGAGTCTGACAGGCGACCCTGTGGCATCAGAAACCTCTGAGCCATCAACAACCGAACCATCAATCGAACCCGGAGCAGCTGCATCCCGGGAATATGCATGGGTGCTTGTGGATACGGTGAACGAGGATAGAAAAGAATTACTTGAGGCAACAAACAAAAGCCATGAGGGGATATATGAGCAAAGCGCTTCGGCAGCACCGGGCAGCTATACTCATACATGGAAGTATGTTGGTGAAAGTGACGATTATCCCGACCCCGATATGCTCCATGGAGAAAGCTACGCTACACAGCTAACTATCTCGGTTCCACCGGCCATGATTAAGGCGGGCGAGACTGTAAGCCTCAGCTTCAATCTATCCTTCACCGATGACAATCTCTCGTATTTTGATGGAAATGGAAGCTGTCGGGCCGATTGGGACAATCTGCGCTTTAAAAACGCGGAAGGAAAAGTTACCTTTGAAATTTATTCATCTGTAAAATACAAGGAGAAAAGTGTTTTGTCAGTCAGCGATACGATTTCCGCCGTCATTCCAGCCGGTTATTCCGAGGGGGAGCAGGTAAAGCTGTGGACCGGCGGCTATGCCGGTACATACTACATCTACGAGTGGCAGCAGATTAAGTAAGACTCTTGTCACACAGGATAACACGATCATTCACTAAGAAGATAGTCGCAATGGCAGACACCGGTTGATTGGTACATTTCCCAACTGGTGTCTACTATTTGTTTACTTGAAAGTATTTGGATAGCCGCATATAATATATGCAGGATGGTGATTGATATGAATAAAAATCTCCCACAACTCCCCACAAGCAAGTTCTTTCAACTATTGCTCAAAGCACCGGACCTGGAACAATTTATACAAAGTAATGCAGGAGAGATGCAACTTCTTTCCTTTAGTGAATATGCAACCATGTTGTGTAAAAAGCAGGGAGGTATACCGGAGCGTATTATTAAGTGCGCTGACATTGAACGCTCTTATGGGCATCAGATTTTCAAAGGCACAAGAAATCCATCCCGTGATACGGTTCTACAGCTTGCTTTCGGATTTGGGGCTGATATTAACATAGCGCAGGAGCTTTTGAAGCACGCCGGGATGAGTGCCTTATACCCAAGAGTAAAGCGTGATGCTGCTATTATTTATTGCCTGCGACACCATTATACGATAGTGGAAGCACAACGGATTTTATATGATATGGGATTGCCTTTGCTTGGTGGCAGGGAGGTAAAATGAATGACATAAAAGTAGCTGTCGCTGATATTCAAAATGCATTCAGTGATGAAAATTGTCCGGCAGGATTCCTGGAGAAGTATGATCAGATGGAACGCTTGGCAGACAGCCACGGAACAGAAACTTTTTTAATTCAGCAAAAGGGCACGAATCAGCTTTATGTGGCAAAATGCTATGACAGGAGGCTCTATGCTACTGTGCATGAGAGCACAATTCTAAGATCGCTAAACCACCGTGGACTGCCTGCTTTTTTCGATGAGTTTCAGAATGATTATATGGTCTGTATTGTCCGCGAATATATCGAGGGAAAGCCGCTACATCAATTTAAATATAAAAACAATTTACAAGTGAAGGACATTATCGGAATCTGTGTTCAGCTTTGTGATATTCTGATTTACCTCCACGAACGGAAACAGCCTGTCATCCACAGGGACATCAAGCCGCAAAATATCATTGTTAAGCCGGATGGAACTGTCGCACTGATTGATTTTGACATTTCCCGCATGTACCATGCTGATGCGAAAAACGATACCCAATTCATCGGGACCAGAGAATACGCTCCTCCGGAACAGTACGGCTTCTCGCAGACCGATTGCCGTACCGATATCTACTCGGTTGGTGTGGTATTGGGATGGCTTCTGACCGGTGAGACGTCTACCAAAGAAGTGATTCGAAAGCTGGACGATAGGTGGCTTGCAGATGTCTATAAGAAATGCACAGCCTTTTCTCCGGATGACAGATTTGCTTCGGCACGAAAGCTGAAATCTGCCTTACTCCATGTGGATAAAATGCACAACAAAGCTGTTACGAAGTGGATGGCTGCCATCGTGTCATGTATGATACTTCTTTGTACAGGTTTCTCCATCGGGCGTTATACAAATTTCCTATCCACTATTTTGGAACCCCATGCCGATATCACATTTGAAGAACCGATGATAGAACAAGCGGTTCGGCTCCAGCTTGGCAAAACATCCGGTGAACCCATCACCCAGGAGGGTTTGTTTTCTGTTACACAGCTGTATATTTTTGGAGATTCTTTGATTGCGACAAGCGAAGAAGATCTGTGTGCCGAGGCGAAGTACCTTTTTGACAGTAATCAGATGCGGGAAGGGCCAATCACATCACTTGCTGATCTCACAAAAATGCCGAATCTGAGCCGAGTCTTTCTTTGCATGCAGAGAATAACGGATATTTCACCGCTTGCCTCTTTACAGAAGCTCGAAGTGGTGGATATAAAGAACAATCCGATTACAGACATTTCACCTCTGGGTGGGCTTAAATTTTTGAATCGAGTTTCTTTATTCGATATCCGTATAACGGACTTGACGCCGCTGTCAGGCTGTCCCATGCTCACTGAACTGGAAGCCGGAAAGCTGCCAATACGTTCCCCAGCAGCATTTGATGGGTTGAATGATCTCCGAAAGCTGAGCGTGTATGAAACATCCATCGATACACTGGATGGAATTGAGGACTTCAAGCAGCTTGCATATTTTGAAGTTGAAGGCGTTAATGACGGTGATCTCACACCGCTGCTTTTATTGCCGCACCTCAGGGATGTTGTACTGGGAGAGAATTTACGGCAGGCAGCAGAAGCACTTGCGGAAAATGCAGAGTTCACCATATCATACCGTTAACCTGTAACATACAAGTGAACTATATCTCTTTCGGAATGCGCTTATCTGATGACAGGCGTATTTTTTGCTGAAATATGTAAAATGTGTGCTGGCAGCCCGCCAATTTCCATTACATGTTCTGTAATATATTGATGTCAATGACAGATTGACAAATTTTACATTGAAGGAGAAAGAACATGAGGAAAACTGAAAAAGGTATATTTCTCGTTATTCTGTCGTTTACTCTTACACTTATGATGCTTTTGCCGACTTGTGCAGCTGGTGTCGATGAAGCGGAGACAAAAGCAATGGCACTCAAACAGCTTGGATTGTTCAAAGGAGTGTCAGAAACTGATTTTGCACTTGACAGAGCGCCTACCCGCGCTGAAGCGATGGTGATGCTGCTTCGCTCGCTGGGCAAGGAAGCGGATGCGCTGAATTCAGCTGCAACGCACCCATTCACAGATGTACCGGCTTGGGCAGACAGGTATATCGCATATGCATATGAAAAAGGATTGACGAAAGGCGTATCTGCCACGAGCTTCGGTACAGGAAACGCAGATTCGAACATGTATCTGACCTACATGCTCAGAGCTCTTGACTATAGTGATACAGCGGGCGATTTCACATGGGATTCACCGGATGTGCTGGCAAAGGCGGTAGGTATTCTTCCGGACGAGGTGGATACAGTGAATTTCCTTCGTTCGGATGTTGTGTTGGTTTCATGGGCCTCTCTGGAAGCCGACTTAAAGGGCGGTAAACAGAGGATGGCTAAGAAATTGGTAGCGGAAAGTGTATTTACGGGCGATGATTATGGGCGTGTGATTGGTCTGGTGAATGTAACCAAACCTGTTCCCGTTTCCGTTTCTTCTGTCGATGCACTTAAATCAGCTTTAGCAGACAAATCGGTAAAGACTATATCCATTAACGCTGTAGGGACACCGGTGGTTGTTACGGGTGAGCTCACCATACCGGCGGGAGTTACTGTTACAATAGAGCGCGGAAACGATTTCTACATAGAAGGCAGTCTTACAAACAACGGTACACTCAATGTGATGGGAGCCGATTCCATTCGTACAGACTTCATCAACTACTCGGTCATGTCTGTTCAGAAAGACGGAAAAATCTCAAACAATGGAGCGATTAATCTATTTGCCTCCATTTTGTCCGATACAGGTGACCACGGCCCCGTGGGTGGGCAGCTCCGAATTTTCGACGGCAGCTTCGCCAATGATGGCTCTGTTATAATGAAAGCCGGTACTGTTAATACGCATGGCGGGATGCTTGCCGTGATCGAAGGCCCCTTTACCAATAACGCAGTTGTCATTGCAGACGGTTTCCAGATTGACATTGCCGGAACTTTTAACAACAGCAAAGGTGCGGTTGTCATTAATAACAGCTATATTTCTACAGCAAAGGGCGGAACCTTTTCTAACAGCGGAACCCTTTCCGGCAATCCTGTTGTAAAGTAAGTTCAGCCTGTTTCGATGGCAGGATTGCCTAAATGAAATAGCCGTGGACTACCACACATCAAATGTATATCCTCGCTCCAGACGTTGCGGATAATGCTGGCGACAATAAATGCCAAGCCTTGCCGCAACACCTGGACATCGTTATATGATGACTATCCCTGGCTGCCTAAATACAAAGGAGATTTGAGCTAATTCAATCGCCATTTGCTTTTGCTCCCATATAGTAGTAACAGGTACTGATTTACTTTACATGGGAGAACATAGTATGGTGAAGGCTGTTGGTGTTGGAAACAGGCTTATGATGGATGATGGTATTGCCATAGCTGTTCTGGAGAAGCTAAAAGAGACTCTGGAAGCAATTGATATTGAAATTGTTATTGCAGAAACCGATTTTCAGTTTATCTTTCACCAACTCAATGAAGATGACTTTTTTATTATTCTGGATGCCGCCTATTCAGGGGCACCGGTTGGAAGTGTTCATTCGTATGGGTTACAGGAAGCAATTGCTTCATATGGAGTAACCGATTTTCAACATGACATGAGCGTTTTTGACCTAATGATGTTGTACCCAAAACCACTGAAAGGTTATTTAATAAGTATTGAAGTAGCTGAAACCGGATTTGGGTGTGAATTAAGTGAGGTTCTAAAGAAAAAATTTAGTGACATTTGTATTGAGGTAGAGAAAATCATTTGTGAAATGGTAAATGCCTTATAATTCATGATGTATTTCTACACGAATTCATTCAGTAATTAACCCAAAAGACTTCTTCTGAATATACTGGATATTGAAACATATTACCGGAGAGGAAAGCATGAGCGTGCAGTATTTTTCAGGTGAACACGTTGACTGTATCATAGCGGAAATAAACTATGATGTCAGCTTATTATATGTAATTCAGGATGTCTATACGAGAAATTTGATATTAAATCATTTAAGAGACAGAATAGGTATGCTTGAATTTTTCATAAAAGCGGTGGATCAACCGGTGCAACAATATCCACAGCCTTTGATGCAACAACCTTTGTCTCAACAGACTTTAATGGTACAATCTTCTCCGCCGCAGTTAACATTACAGATGCAATCTTCGCTGCATCCACCAGCTTTAACGGAAAATCAAATAACATTTACACTGCAGGAGCTTTCTAAATTTGATGGCAAAAATGGCATGCCTGCATATATAGCAGTAAATGGGACTGTCTACGATGTCACAAATAATGCTGCCTGGGCAGCGGCAACACACTTTGGACTGACAGCAGGCAAAGACTTGACGAATGAATTCGCATCCTGCCATGCAGGGCAGCCGATATTAAGTAAATTGAAGGTAGTCGGAAGGGTTGGAAGCAATGAAACAATGTAATCGGACACCTGCTGAACAGCTAAGATGTTCAAATAGAAGGATGGAGGGTTCCTTTCAGATATGAGCAAGGATAGTATTGCCTGTCCTGAATATAAGGGAAGGCTCAATGCAGCTGCAAATCTTGTGGATACTGTTAAGGCACAGATCAGACAGGGCGTCTTCAGGAAAAGGAACCTTGTATGGCTTGAATTGACTGGATGTTCAGGAAATATTATCTCGCTTCTGGATGGGGCAAATCCGGATTTCAAGTACTTAATTTCTCAAATGACTTATTTTATCTATAATAACAGCCTTTCAGTCAGCGAAGGACAAAGTGCTATGGAGCAGCTGTTTAAAGTCAAGGGAAGTGACTATATCCTTGCTGTGGAAGGAGCTATTGCGACCAGGAACAACGGTCTCTATAATATCATCGGCCGCCTGAACGGTAAACCGGTTACTGCGCTTGAGGCAGTGAAAACGCTTGGTGAGGAGGCAGCCCATGTTATTGCCATAGGGGCTTGTGCAACTCATGGAGGCTTTTCCGCAGCAAGGCCGAATCCTGCCGGGTGTGTCAGTGTACAAAGCGTATTAAACCGAAAGGTCATACAGCTTCCGGGATGCCCATGTCATCCGGATTGGTTTATGGGCACACTGGCTCATATCCTGCTTTATGGTGAGCCTGAGCTTGACAGCAGAAATAGACCTCTTTTGTTTTACAGTACATTGATTCATGATCGTTGCCCGCGCAGGTCCTACTTTGATAGGGGAATCTTTGCAGAAAAGCTGGGTGATAAAGCATGTATGTTCAAGCTGGGCTGCCGTGGACCGGTAACACGAATTGACTGTCCCATCAGACAGTGGAATCAATATGTGAACTGGCCTGTTGAGGACGACACCCCTTGCATTGGATGTGCACAATTTGGATTCCCGGATCGTATGGAACCTTTTATTAGCTACAATACCACAAGAGGGTGAAAGAGGTTAAAGTGACAAAGAAAATTGTGATAAACCCTGTTACACGGATAAGCGGATTCATGGAAATCCAGGCGGATATTGAAAACAACCGGGTGGTGGAGGCTAAAACAGAAGGGTTGTTGTTTCGCGGCTTTGAAAAAATGCTCAATGGCCGGAGCCCTTTAGATGCGGTATATTTTACCCAACGTATTTGCGGGATCTGCTCAACTGCCCATTCCATGGCTTCCACCCTTGCCCTGGAGGATGCGATGGGTGTTGTTCCATCTGAACAAGGCAGATATTTAAGAGATATTATCCATGGCTGTGAATTTCTTCAAAACCATATCCGTCATTTTTATCAATATACCATACCGGATTTTGTAAAGCTGCCCGAGGATTACCCTTTATTTAAGGCGGAGCATAATGATTTCAGGCTGCCGAAAGAAAAGAACGACAGACTGGTTAAGGATTATTTTGATTCTCTTAACCTGAGCCGGAGTGCCCACGAAATGCTTGCAGTTCTTGGCGGCAAGGCTCCGCATAATCATGGGGTGTTTATCGGGGGTATTACTACACAGGCGACTGCTGACAAAATCATTAAGATAAAATCCATTTTACATTCCATATACCAATTTATTCTTGATAGAATGCTTCCCGATGTCTATACCATTTCTGAATATTATGGAGATTATTTCGCTATCGGAAAAGGCTATGGGAACCTTTTGAGTTTTGGCTGTTTCAATGGGTACGGGAATCTGGGAACCTTATATGTGAATCCTCTTGTATATACCGACGGAAAAACAAGTGTATTCAATCCGGATAATATCACGGAAGAAATTGACTACGCCTGGTATAAGGACAGGCAAAACACAGTCAAACCTTTTGAAGCCGACCCGGAAGCAGATATGGGTAAGCCTCAGGCATATTCATGGGTCAAGGCTCCACGGTACAACAATTTGCCTTTTGAGACCGGCCCACTGGCAAGACAATGGCTTTGCGGCGAATACAGAAATGGAATATCAACCATGGACAGGACCATAGCCAGAGTTCTGGAAGCCAAAAAGATCGCATCCATCATGAGTAGGCTGCTTGAGGAGCTTATCCCCGGCGAATCTGTACAAAAGGAATATGCTATTCCCGATACAGCGGCCGGAAAAGGCTTGATTGATACGACAAGAGGTGCTCTCGGACATTGGCTGAAAATCAACAATCGGGTTATTTCCTTTTACCAGATCATCACTCCGTCTGTCTGGAATCTGTCAACCCGCAGCCGCAATGGTTTGAAAGGAACTGCAGAACAGGCGCTGATCGGTACGCCTGTGAGAGATATGAATAATCCTGTAGAAGTAGGAAGAACGATTCGGTCCTTTGACCCTTGTATTTCCTGTGCAACACATATTTACACAGGAGGAAAGCATGTAAATACGATACAGGTTGTTCCTTGAACAACGTCGCAGTCACCCAGCCCGGATGCATGGGCGAGCAGATGACGAAGTCATCGACCAGCCCGATGTTGTTCAAACGCCACGTTTAGGCGTGGCGCACGAAGTGTAGCGTAGGGTGAATTCCTTTTGCCCACAGCGAGGGGGTATGAGGGCTTGCCCCCATTTGAAATTGAACAAATTGATCGCCGGACCTGATAAAAGCCACAAGTTAATTGGTAAAGGAGAGGCTGAATAAATCGCTTTACTCAACAACCGTTTGATCGATAATGCCACGGAGCAGAATATCTGTAACGGCGGATTGTATGACTTCTCCTTTGTCCTGTAAATACATCCAACTATGGTAAAGAGCTTGAAAGGCATAAGATGCTGTCTGGACATCACAGGAAAAACGTATACCATGGGTATATAGCGACTGAGCAGCATCAAAATTCTGTTCGCGGAAAACAGATAACCGTTCTCTCGAAACCTTACGAGCGATCAACTCTGTGGTTGCTGTGTCAATGTTAGTCAGGATCGGATAATGCAGCATCATATTGTACATAGCTGCAAATACTTGCAGGACGCGCTCTTTGCTCTGTAAATTTGAATTGGAATCTAATAGATTGTTTAGCTCTGTAAAGATTTTTTGCTGAATGTTTTGGACGATATCTAGATACAAATATTCTTTACTTTCATAAAACGTATAAAATGACGCTTTGGCAATACCTACTGCTTCTGCCAGATCATCAATGGTAACTTTTTTTATCCCATATGCTGCAAATAACTGTTCTCCTTTTGTGAGGAGCCTATTATGTATCAGTTCCTTTTCATTCTTGCTGAAACGTGGCATGTCAAACCTCCTGTATTATTCAGCCTATTGTTTGAATTGAATATGTAGAATTTGACTTCTGTTTTTAGTGGCAGGCAAAAAGTTCAACATTCTAAGAATCAGAGGCTGACGCTCTTTCAGAAGGTTCCCTGTGCTCCATGCCTGAATCACCTTAATGTTGGCATTTAGTTTCTCAACATCTTTTGACCGGTCAATTCCCCATAAAAAAGTGCTGCTTATTTTTTTGTTTATGAAATAACGATGGACAACATCAAAAAACATGTGTGCCCCAGGAAATCGCTTTGATAAAAGTGTAAATATGTTGGATACATCTTCTTCGGAAAAGTACATAAGCAGACCTTCTGCAATAATGATGACAGTACTGTTTTTCGAGAAATTCATTTCTTCTGTCCATGTTGTATCAAGCACTGACTTTGAAATAAAACGGATACGCTCATTTTCAGAAAAGAACCGGCTACGTAACTGTATCACAGCCGGTAAATCCAAATCGTACCAGGTTAAGAGACCGTTATCCATTCTGGAAATTCGCGTGTCCAGTCCCGCGCCAAGATTGATAATGGCAGCAGCTGCATCCTGAGATAAGATTTTGCCCACCTCGTTATCGATCACCTTTGTACGTGCCAAAATGCCATGCGTTGAAATTTCACCGCCATTAATTATTTTATTGTCCAGGTTGATTGTTTGGATAATCTCTACAGACTTCTCATCTGAAAAGATGGGATGATCCTTTTTAGTCTCAACCGCTCGTGCAGCTAAGGGGATAAATAATGTTTCGGAAATTGGCAGCATGAGGTCACTATTCATTGTTTCCATTGTGTTCACTCCAGTTAATAAAATTTGAGCCACAGACAAGCAACAGAATTTACTTTTTTCATCGTTAGCCCTCTTTATACATACCAAATAAATTATTTAGTATGTATAGTATACTTATAAGCCTTTTTGTTGTCAAGATATAGTTCAACGTGACATCCATTAATCCTCAGGGAGCCCAAATCTCTCTCCGAGCAGGATCAGAAGCTCAGCACTGTGGTACAGCGGAGGCATCTCTCTTGAAATATCCCGTCCATTTGTGTATAGTGTTTTCATGGATACCAAGAATGGATGTTTACAGAATGGATGTTTATAGATTGGAAGGAGTCCGATATGGAAGACATTGCAAAGGGAAAGGTTCATGCCCATAAATCACCGGATGGTACGGAGTATTTACATAGCCATAACCACAGCCATGACAATGAGCATGAACATAAGCATAGTCATCAAAATACGAAGATGGTTTTAAACCGGTTATCCCGTGCAAGCGGACATCTGGAATCGGTAAAGCGAATGGTAGAAGAAGGAAGAGATTGCAGTGAGGTGCTGATCCAATTGTCTGCAGTGATCTCTGCACTGAACAATACCGGTAAGGTTATATTAAAGGATCACATGAAGCATTGTATTGTGGAAGCGGTTGAATTAGGTGATGAGGCTTCTATTGATGATCTTGCCAAAGCAATTGACCGTTTCATAAAATAGACTGAGATTACCGCTACAATAAGATTTGCATATCCCCATCCGGGGGATATGTTCCGGGTACAATGCTCAATATATTGTGCTCCGGCTTAAAACAATGCGCAATTTCAATGTTTTAGGCAAGTAATCAAAAAAAGTGATTACATTAATTTTATCCCCCATACGGGCTTGTGCCATTATGAAACATAATGTAACCTTAATTCAAGAATATTTGTCGAAGTGAGGAAGATATTATGCATATGGCAGACGCCCTGATTTCACCTGCGGTTGGTGGAACAATGATGGCTGCCACCGCTTGTGTGGCTGCTTACTC
>JAEZLF010000086.1 GCA_023435925.1 Bacillota bacterium | reverse complement strand
CAAAGGAATGTGGTATTCCTATATCATACCAACTGCTGTCATCGTATTGCACTTCTTTTGCCTCAGGGTAGTCTCCGTGAATGAATTTCCAATGGTTGTTTTGCAGCAGCTTCAATCTGCCGGAGTGTTTTTGCATCACTATCGTTCTCCTTCTACCATTTTCTTCTTTCATTGTAAGCTATACCATCTGCATTATCAAGATATCATGGATAGAGTGCTTCAAAGATTTACCAGCCTGAATGAATGGAAACAATCTTCCCGCCTGATTATAATCTGATTTTTATCAGATAAGGTACAATTGTTTATAACAACAATGATTATATCAGCAAATTTATTCCTCAAATAGGGTTAATATTAAGGTTCATGTGTAATTTATAAAGAAAAGAATGAGTATATACCAAAAACACCCGCCTTGAAAGCGAGTGTTTCTGATAACTGTTATGAGTAAGTCTGTAAGCCGGGTTCTGTATTTGATAATCATCTATCTAGGCCAAGCATTTCTGAATGGCTCAAGCCACCTGCCCGGGACTGGCGGGCAACCAATATGTCCCTCTGCGGTGTTGCTCCAGGTGGGGTTTACATAGACCGGCAAGTTGCCATGCCGCTGGTGAGCTCTTACCTCACCTTTCCACCCTTACCGCCTGGAAACCAAGCGGCGGTATATCTCTGTTGCACTTTCCTTGAAGTCGCCTTCACCGGGAGTTACCCGGCACCCTGCCCTCTGGAGCCCGGACTTTCCTCAGGTACGGCCTTTCGGCACTGTATCTGCGATTATCTGGCTTACTCATTTCTGGACTATTATCATAATTCATTCATACAAAATAGTCAATAGGTATGAAATGGATCTGTTTCTTGCAGGCTGCAAAATACCTCCATTTCGGGAAATGCCTTCCCTAATTCCGCAGCCAGAGCAGGCAGAACGACCTTTTCCGTATTAAAATGTCCTGCATCGAAGATGCACAAGCCTGATTCTACTGCATCCAGTGCTGTATGGTATTTCAGGTCACCGGTTACTATTACATCAGCTCCGCTTTGCATGACAGCATCCAGATCATCATCAAAGCTGCCGCTGAACACTGCAACCCTTTGCACACCTTGCTCGGCTTTGCCAACCACTCTAACAAATGGAGCATTCAGAATGCTTTTCACCTGCTGAATAAATTCCTGAAGGTCTGTTTTGTGCTCAAGATGACCGACCTTCCCAGGTCCCTTCCCGAAAACTGTTGATTCTTTAACTCCAAGCGCTTCTGCAAGGCATGTATTCACGCCTGTAACCGCGAAATCCAGGTTTGTATGAGCAGAATATACATTGATGTGATTTCGGATTAATTGATGCAGCAACCTCCCTTTCCCTCCATCCTCTGTCAAGCTTTTCAATCCTTTAAAAATAACCGGATGGTGCGTTACGATCAGGTCTGCCTTATTTTTCACAGCCTCTTCCAGAGTTACACCGGTAATATCCATACAAAGCATGAGCCGTTGGATTTCGGCGCCTCTGCTCCCTACCATCAGGCCGATGTTGTCCCACTCCTCTGCCAGTTCACGGGGTGCGATTCCTTCAATAAACGTAATAATTTCCTGACATTTCGCCATAAAAACACTCCTTGATATTATAAGAATCCTTGGTTCAAAAGAATCCCTGATATCATAAGGCTCCATTTCGAACCACTCACAGCATTCTGTTCTAACAGCTTCAAAGATCTGCCATATATTTTTCTATTCTATCCCGTATATGCCGGTAATAATCAATATCGATTACGGAGGCCTGAAAGGTTTCTAACTTCTCTGACCCTTCAGATTCCTCTAACTTTTCTCCCAGATTTTCTAACCTGCATTTCCCGGCAGCTTTTGATTTGCTTCTGCCTTCGATGATGACCTCCAGTTCTCCCAACTTCTTTTCAAGATATCTCTTCAGTAAAGGATCTCTGCTTTCCAGGAGCTTCTCTCCGATATAGTACGCAAAATCATCCTTTTCAACAACAGTGCCTGTCCATTTTACTTTCATAATACAGTACAGCTTACCGGCATCCAAAGCCAATGTCTCCCCGACTATATGAAATCCATTTCCATCCAGCCATCTGCGAAGCGAGTCCGCGGCATTATTGGGCTGTAACAGCAACATTTTCGCCTTATGTGCCTTTTCAAGGGAAGCAGCCAGAATATCTTTGATCAACTGTCCTCCCATGCCGGCTATAACGATAACATCGCATTCGGAAAGGCTGATAGGTTGTAGTCCGTTGCCAAGCCTTGTTTCAATGCTGTTTTCAAGCTTATGTTTCTTAATATTCTCATGGGCTATTTTAAGAGGCCCCTCCCTGAGATCAGCCGCCAGTGCCTTTGCGCAAATCTCGTGTTTCACTGCATAAATCGGTATGAAAGCATGGTCAGTTCCAACATCCGCTAATATATTGCACTGTGGTATTTGTTTTGTAATCATCATCAGTCTGTTATTCAGTTTCATTTCATCTCTCCGGTTATGTTCGCCAGTATGTTGTATCTTTACTATAGAGTAAGGCTCATTCAATTAATATCAGTATTCCGCAATAATTTCTATAACCTTTTCGCCGCAGTACAAATACTGCGATAAATAAATAGGCTCTCGTCGGACGCATAATTATGTTCTAAACGGACGCATAATAACGATGGGCGTCCGTAATGTATGACCTTATTATACACTATATTGATAGCGGAATGGAGTAAAATAATGGGGCGAATTTTCTCACGAAAACCAGGCAGCGATATTGAAACTGCCGCAGAGACTATTATTGATACATCACTGATCGGCAATGCCTGTAAAAAGCAGAAGAACATACCGGGTAAATTGACAGTAACGGAGCTTCAGCAATCCGACCGGGAAATCGATGATTTTTTTGAAACAAAAAAACACCATCCATTCGGATGATGTTTTTTCGTTTGGTGGGCCTTCAGGGACTCGAACCCCGGACCAACCGGTTATGAGCCGGTTGCTCTAACCAACTGAGCTAAAGGCCCTTATGGCTCCTCAAGTAGGACTTGAACCTACGACCCTGCGGTTAACAGCCGCATGCTCTACCGACTGAGCTATTGAGGAACGAGACAAATATTATTATACTTGCGAGACCGGCACTGGTCAAGAGAAATTTTTTATTTTTCTCATTCTATCTCCTCTCAGTGTGTTCATGCAGTAATATCTCCATTTATCATTACAAAAGTAACAGGGGCTTACTTACCTTATTATTACAGCTGATTATCAACTTTGTAAAGTAAAAAAATGATTGCATAGCTTGACTGATTTTACGAAAGCAAGACCAATATTTTGTATCGCAATGGCAAATGTGTATGTATTTCGGTAACATCCGGAATCGCTGTCCTGATGTGCCGGAATACACAGTGTATTATTGCCTAAGATGAGAGTTATGTAAAGTACATTTCTTAGTAGTCTTTTGATTACAGGGCAACTTTTGTAAAACATATATTATATATGCACAGGAATTGGAGCAGATTCCTATTCTTTCAATATACATATCCGTTTCCATCACTTCCACTTGAAACATTCGCCTTCTGTTAAAGCAAATATTTATATATTAATTGAGACAACAATGATGAGTGAAATAGTTCATTATCTTCGGACATCTCTGTCAAAGTCATTATACTTGCATCGGGGGTTATAAATTCATTTGGTAGTCGATAATCGTATGCGTCTCTAAGAACATCTGTTTCATCGTTCTCCGTTATTCCATTTATAACGCAGAATCCGGCAAGCACATTTTCAGGATTTATAGTGCTTACAGAAAAAACATATTTATATGCGAGCTTCGAAAAATAAAAATTCTTGATGGTTGAACATGTGCTGAATTTAGCATCCAAAATTACATACCTGGTGATTTTGCTGGTCTCCATTTTTAAAATATAATCAGGAGCATAATACCTTCCGATACGCTCTTCTGGAGAATCATCTGCTATTACAATAGAAGTTGTGCGATGAAGGCCAATGCCATTATGTTGATAATCTTTATCATAAATAACAGGCTGATAGTAGACAGTAACAGTTAAGTTCTCTCCTCTTCTAAAGACAAAAGTATTGGAAAATCTAGTATTCCTATATCGTGCATTTTTCCTCATTGGATAGGAATACGTGTTATGTCCGCTTCTTTCAAATCCATGTTCAACAAAATACTTATTGAGTTTCGTCAGTAAATAGCACTCGTATAGAGTGCTCGACCGAAGAAATGTAAGCATGAACTGTTCGCGTAATAGGTCACATATGCCGTATTTAAACCATTCCAATATGCTATTAAAGATCACATGGTATTGTGGTATTGCCAAAAACACCGCTGTCGGTTTTGGAACTACTGAAACAATTGCTTCTTTTACTTTGAGTATATCACTATATGCTCCATATAAAGCAATAAACCTATTTTCTAGCATCAATAGCTCTCCATGGTATGATTCTAAAATCTTTTTTGTGCTTGAGAATATAAAAAACGCAGATGTGACATAACCGTCAATTTCCACTTCCCTCGCAGGTATTTTATTAAGCGTTTGTTCAACCCTATGCTTTATATCTACTATAGCTGCGATTACTGTCTTCAAAAATCCGACTATTATCTGGTTTTCATAAATGTCATATGTATACATGTTACGGGAAATCAACGTCCTTTTGGGCTGCATATTGTGTTGCAAATAAGTTATCCCTGTGGTGTAGTTCACCTGTTCCAGTTCCTCAGGATGTTGCGAAATGTGTTGTATTGTGCTGTTTGTGATGAACTGCAGTTTTTCAAATCTGTCAACATACTCTTTGGGCTCGGATTTGAAACGGCTGTTAGCCTTAAAATAGCTGAAATTCTCTTCATAAAGGCCCGCCATACGGTTGAGTAAAAGTAAACGAGATTCAAGGCTTTTATAATCACTTTCTTTCATACCTGAAAGGTTTCTTGGATGTATGTCATTACCATAGAGCAGTTCTTCATAATTGTCATAAACAAATTTCGCCATACGCTGGACAGAATCGTTTAGCTTCCCTTTGCGCACAAGTACCGGCAGGTATTCGCTTCTCAATGAGATATTTTCTCCATCGAACTCGAGAATAATCTCAATTTGTGCAAAGCCGTAGCAATCGCAGAAAATCCGCCTTCCAAAACCGACATGACGAAATGAGATCGTGCCATTATTATAATTACATACAACTTTCTCATCATTTATATAAAAACTGATTTCCCTGACCTCAGAAATATTGTCGCCAGAAAGTAAAGCCTCATATTCCATTTCCGCATAAACATTATTATCGCTAAGATGTATATCATCTAATAAGGAACGGCCAGTTTGCCCAGGATGTAGCGGAACCGTCATCGACACTTTATTGCTTGGGTATAAAGTTAATGAATAGGTTTGCATCTTAAACCGCTCCTCATTCAAAGAATCGATAATAGCCCATACTTCTTTCGCCCTTGTTAATGATATCGTCAAGGAGTATACGTGATTTACGGAGCTCTTTATCTTTGCAATAGTCTCTAAAGTCCTCCAAGAATTTTCGATATACCTCTCCGTTCCCTGCTATTTTAGGAATGGCCTTTTGAGAAATGGCATGGTCAAGCGCAGAAATGGATGCGCTACTCCCTTCGCTCTCAAACAAGCTTTGCGCAACAGACCAATATCGTCTTATTGCCCTGTCAGTTCTTGTACTTAATATAATACCAACACTTTTCAACATATCTCTAATTCGGGTATATATCTCCTTCTCAATATCACCCATTTGTTTAATCTCTACTTCTAATGGAGCAAATATGCTCCTTATGCTTTCCCATGGAATAATCTCAACTTCGTCATTTGTAATATGTGAGTCTGTTATAACTACATCAGTTGGAGCTTGTGGTAATGATACTATCCACGCACGGTCTATAAGACGCGGGGATAAAGTTTCAGTCGTATGGTCATTATTTATCGTTGCAACAAAACGCAAAGTCTCTGGAACTAGGAACTCATGTTCTGCCCCGATATTAATATAATTGTTATCATCAAAGTCATCGCAAATATTCATGAAATCGGCCCAATAGTATTCCATGGGGCTTAGATTCGCCTCATCCAGAAGAATAATAAACGGGAGCTTTGAATAATCCTGCCGTTTCTCGTAATCCAAAATACGGAGTCCGTCATAAAGACGCCGGTTACTTTTGTCAAATACCTTTGTAAGCGGATTAAAATAGCCAATAAAATCTCGCTTTGATGTCCAACCACGTTCCACAGAAACCGGTATATAGCGTCGGGCACGGGCTCCAAAAGCTGTATCGACCACGTTACTGATGTAATTTAACCCCAATACATGAGCGATTATATTGCAAATGGAAGTCTTGCCTGCGCCCGGTTCACCGGAGAATATTGTGAGGAAGTTTTGAGAAATACAGATAATTATATTGAGGATTGTATTTCGGTCATATGTAGGCCGTGCCTTTTGAATTGTATTAAGTAAATAATCTATCAGTTCAGAATTTTGTTTCTCAGAACATGCTAATAAATTTACTGCAGTGGCGATTTCAGCATAGCCCTTCTCAACCTCTCCCTCCTCCCATTGAGCTGCCTGCCTAATCATTTTATTAGCAATGACGCCGTCAAAAACAATATTAGCCATTTTGCTATTTGCTCCTTGCATTATTCCGTCAAGCTTATGTCCGAGGGTTTCACACTCATTTGTGAGTTCAGTTTTGTGCCTGTCAAGATACAAAATTTCATTATCCAGAAAAGACTTCTTTGAAGCTAATTTATTAACATCTTCAATAATTCCTTTTTCTGCTCTTAATGATGAAATTTCCTGTTCCAGTGTTTGCTTTCTGACTTGCAGTTCGCTGATATCGCCTTCAAATTTAGCCTGTATCTTTGAATTGTCACTTTCGGATGTTATACTCTGTAATTCATTTTGCTTTCCCTGCAGTTGTGTCTCATAATCTTCCAACAATTTTTCCTGTTCGTCAAGTTTTTGCTGAACGATACGGAAACTCATGAAATTATCTTTAAAAGTATCCTTTTTAAGAAGGTCATTAATAAACTTATCAAAAGTGTCTGTGTTTTTGTATTTCAAGAGCATTTCAGGCAAAGCACTTGCAAGCGAATCAAACGTGTGCTGCAAATCCTCTTCGTTTGCCAGAAGCTTATGTATTCTTTTAAGACGTTCTTCTCGTATACTATCAGGGATATTACCTCCAATTAAAATTGAACGCTTGTATTCTTTAAGCACTGCATCAATATTAGTTAAGTCAATTTTACCATCTACTAATACACCATGTGAAAGCGACTCTCGGAAATTCTGTAGAAGAATTGCATCAGGGCAGACATCTATAAATAGTTTTTCATCATTATCAGATATATTTATAAGGTTCCAGTGTAAATCACGATAATTAGCGTTACATGAAATGTCAATTGTTTTGTTTGCAATGGGTATGGTCGTACTTCTGTACCCCTCAATTATGTATTCTTTTTTATCAGCAAGTGTAGGAACATAATATTGTCCTTCATGAAATAAAACGGTATAAGGGCCAATCAATGAATCTTTTTCAAAACACAAGAATACTTTTTGTGAAGCACCTATACCTATTTCATCAATATCAACTTTTACGTTTCCCTCGCGATAATCGCCTGTAATGTTTTCTTTAAATACTACATGGTAAAATCCAAAATCTTCAAGTCTATTTATCCGATTTAAATCATTGAGCAATGCCAAATCTATTTTATATCCTGTGCCATTACGTTCTCTCTCAGGAAATAGTTTAAAATTATCAATAAGGTCACTTGATGAAAAATCTAGAAATAATAATTGATTGTCGATAAATGTTATATCTCTAGATATCAATTCTACATTTTGAAAACGTGACTCAGGTAAAAGTGCATGACGGCTCTCATCATCTAGTTCATGAAAATTTTTACTTTCTGGGTCAAAAGCATACAAAGGCATAAAATTGTAATGACCGTTTTTAATTTCAACAAACCCAAGATAATAGGCCATATTATTCACTCCTTAATTTGTATTTAAATGACATTATATCACAAAATACAACGATTGGAAATGAACGATACATAAGGATTTTTAAAATACGCCAAGTATGTAAAATTATTGCCAGACTTATTCAGGTTTAAGCATAAATCCTGGTAAGCTGACAATAATTTAAATAGAATATTCAATCAATCAACACATTATCTCTATCCCGTTTACATTTTATCTGGCTCTGCAGATGAACACTAATCAGTTTCCTAGCACGGGCTTTTCCCGGCAAAGGCAGTCGTTTATACTAGATACACTTCATAACTTAAAGAATAAGTTTATATGGCTAAAAATGTTCACTCCTACAGTAAAACAGAATTAAACTCACACCTATACAACTTTACAAAACCCCGTTCTGTTTGTTTTTCTGTTATTATACAGTTTATATACCGTATTTTACAAAACCCTTATATTTTATAATTGTAGTTATAAATGCTATTCATGCATATACGTTACAAAACTACCCCTAAAAATATTTTCCCTTAATCTATCTCCACTATTAATCCAGATAGTCCTTCAGCTTCTTGCTCCTGCTTGGATGTCTAAGCTTTCTCAGAGCTTTTGCCTCGATCTGTCTGATTCTCTCTCGGGTTACATTAAACTCCTTACCTACTTCCTCGAGCGTTCTGGCTCTTCCGTCGTCCAGACCAAATCTCAGTCTCAATACCTTTTCCTCTCTGGCTGTCAACGTATCAAGAACATCGATCAATTGCTCCTTCAGTAAAGTAAATGCTGCTGCTTCGGCAGGCGCCGGTGCATCATCATCAGGGATAAAATCACCAAGATGGCTGTCCTCTTCCTCACCGATCGGCGTTTCAAGTGAAACAGGTTCCTGGGAAATCTTCATGATCTCTCTCACCTTTTCCACCGACATACTCATTTCCTTGGCAATCTCCTCTGGGTGAGGCTCTCTGCCCAACTCCTGCAGAAGCTGCCTGGAAACTCTTATAAGCTTATTGATGGTTTCAACCATATGAACAGGAATCCTGATGGTTCTGGCCTGATCCGCAATCGCGCGGGTGATAGCCTGCCGGATCCACCACGTAGCATAGGTACTGAATTTATATCCTTTTCTGTAATCAAACTTTTCAACGGCCTTAATAAGTCCAAGATTCCCTTCCTGAATCAGATCCAGGAAAAGCATACCTCTGCCAACATAACGTTTGGCAATACTTACCACAAGCCGGAGATTTGCCTCAGCAAGTCTTCTTTTGGCTTCATTCTCGCCATTTTCCATCCTTTTGGCCAGCTCAATTTCTTCCTCAGCAGACAGCAGGGGCACTTTACCGATTTCCTTCAAATACATTCTGACAGGATCATCGATGCTGATACCCTCGGGAAGAGTCAAGTCAAGCTCTTCTTCCGTGCTCTGCAAATCCTTGATTTCTTCATCAATATCTCCAACTACGTCAATACCCATATTTTCGACTGTTTCATAGATCTTTTCAATCTGTTCAGGCTCCAGTTCAATCTCTTCAAAGGCATCCATGATTTCCTTATAGGTCAGCATACCTTTTGTCTTACCTTTTTCAACAAGCTCTTTCAATATGGACTTTCTGCCTGTGTTATTCGTATCATTATTTAAAGTTTTCAACAGCTGCCCCTCCTTCCTCCGTTTATTGCTACATATTCTTTATATTCTTCATCTTTTGCGTCAAACTTCTGAACTCCAGTATTAATTTGTCAACATCTCCTTCTGGCAGTTTACCTTTGTCTTTTAACAGCTCTAATACCTGTTTTTGTCTCTTCTCTGTGTTTAATATTTCCATATCCTTAATTTTACCCAAAATTGCCTTCTCATTATCATCGCAGTGGCATTCTTCATTCAATATTCTGGCAAACTGACCTGCTTCTTCTGATTTTACGATATTCAACAGCTCTGCAGGACTAAAATCTTTCTTTTGGTCAAGCTTTTCGAAGATCAGCTTCGCAATACGTTTATTCTCTTCGCTGATGAACATTTCTATGTTAACTTTCTCTTTTACCATGTGATATATACTGTTGTCAACACATAATAACGACAGTATAAAACGCTCATCGCGGAGAAGTTTCAGCTCAATTTCATCGCCTGTCTCCGAAGCCTTCCTGGCAGCCTCAACCGCATTAGCTATCTTTAAACTTTGCTTTGAGGCCGGCCTTGTCCTTCTTATTACTTCTGAAAGTATTGCTTCTTCCGATATTTCATATTCCTGGGATAATTTTTTTATGTACATTTCCCGTTCCATGACATTATCAACCTTTGACAATACCATAGCTACTTTATTTAAAAAAGCAATTTTCCCTTCAGTAGTCGATAAATCCTGTTCCCCTTTTAACACCCTTATCTTGTACTCGACAAGCGACAACGCGCTGTCCACAAGCTTTCTAAATCCCTCCGCTCCATTTTTTCTTATATATTCATCCGGGTCCTTACCGTCAGGCACTGTGAGCACTTTAACATGGCAGCCTATGTCGCTGAGTAAATCAAGCCCTCTTTGTGTAGCAGCTTGTCCTGCAGTATCTGCATCATAGGAAATAACGATCTCTTCCGCATACTTTTTAAGTATCCTGCCCTGACTCTCAGTCAATGCCGTACCCAATGATGCTACCGCATTCCCAATACCGCTCTGATGGAGAGAAATCACATCCATATAGCCTTCAACAACCACCAGCTTTTTGCTCTCCGTATTTTTTGCATAGTTCAGTGCATATAAATGTTTCCCTTTGCTGTAAACGACAGTTTCCGGTGAATTCACATACTTGGGTAATGTATTGTCCATCACCCTTCCGCCAAATGCGATCACATTCCCCCTAACGTCAAAAATCGGGAAAATAAGTCTGCCCTTAAACCGGTCATAAAGCCTTCCTTTACTGCTGCGCATAATTAATCCGCTTTGCAGCATATGCTCCTCATCGATTCCTTTCGATACCAAATAACGATATAAGTCATCCCATTCGTCGCAAGAGTATCCGAGGCCGAATTTCCTTGCTGTCTGCTCTGATATTTCTCTCTTTCTGAGATATTCTGCAGCAGCTTCTCCCTTTTTGGAATTCAGTACATCGTGATAGTGTCTGGCAGCCAACAGGTTTATGCTTAATATCAGCTGCTTCAGCCGTGCCTTTTCCGCCTGCTCTGTATCATCACTTTCCGGTAATAAAATTTTGGCCCTGTCAGCGAGCAATTTCACGGATTCAATATAATCAAGCTTTTCAGCAAGCGAAATAAATTGAAACACATTGCCGCCTTTACCGCAGCCAAAGCAGTAAAATATTTGTTTACCGGATTCAACACTGAAGGAAGGTGTTTTTTCCCTGTGGAAAGGACAGAGGCCAAAATAATTTTTACCTCTCTTTTCCAGTTTCACATATTCAGAAACTACATCTACTATATCGTTATTGATACGAATTTCCTCTATAAGCTCATCTGAATACCTGATAAACATCCTTCATCCTTTGGTTTGCCCTATCATCCGCATTTTCCATATCACTATGATATTATTGGTCTATAAAAAATAATTATTACTTTATATAATGCAAACTCTCTCCTTTGAATACTCTAATACATGTTCGACACAATTGTTTATATTCCTTCTTTTTACGCAATTTTTTTATTGCATTAAGAAACTTAAAAAAATAAAAACTCACCCCATGAAAAACTGAGATGAGTAATAAACTGTTATTTAAATTATATTCTACATGATTGATTCAATTTCCTTCTACAGGATATAAATATTTAATAACATGATTTACATATCATTCTATGAAATTAAACCCCAAGGAGATCATCCAGGATATATAGAAGTGATGTCGGGGTAACTGTATGCTGAGCGAGGTTTTCGATTAAACTCCTTGCCTGATCCCTTGAGTTGAAAATATTTGCAAATTGCTTGCTTTCATTCAGAATACCATGATGTTTCTTAACAATCCCAACACCATATGTTTTTTGCACTTCTGTATCAGATAACTCTGTATTTTCACACTCCAGCAGGTAATATTCCAATTCAATAGAGTTTCCTGTTTTTAGTGTATTGTCATTAAAATCCACCTCAACCCGCTTCTCTAAAAATCTGTTTACCATAGAAGTCTACCCCCTCGTAATATAATATGTGAGCCTGTCCATTCATTATAGCCTATTTATTCCATCCATCCTACTAAAATGTTTCGTGGATATTCATTGCAGAATTCCAATGTTCGACAACATAATAAAAAAACGGCGGCCTATTCATAGATAAGCTGTCGTTTTTCTTTGACTTTTATCGCAATAAAATAATTAATCTCTCAGATCAATTCAAGTATCTTCACCTGATTTTCTCTTGAAAGGTCGATATAGACATCGTCCACCTTAATAATAGGCTTCGATATATTAAACGGGTTGATATATACAATCTCGCCGATATCTCCCGTACTAAGCTTGACAAAATCGCCCATATAATACGATGCAATATTCTTCAGAAATGTCTGGAGAACCATGTGGTCCAGTTTCCCGAAATTTTCCTTTTGCATCCTTTCTATTACATCAAAGGCACACTCCATTTTTTTATAGGCTCTATTGGAAGTCATCGCATCAAATATATCTGCAACTGCAATAATTTTTGCGTAGTCATGAATCTGAGCACTTTTCAGCCCGAAAGGATAGCCAGATCCATCTTCTCTCTCATGATGCATTAGGATTCCTTTAAGGATATCTTCATTCAGGTTGGGAATCTTTTCGGCAATTTGCAGACCATACGCAGAATGCTTCTTCATTTCATCGAATTCAACAGTATTCAAAGAACCCGGCTTGTTTAAAATTTCCGCAGAAATCTTACTCTTTCCGATATCATGCAAAAAGCCTGCAGTCACCAGGGATTTAATGCGATAATAGTCGTATTTGAGCCATTTACCTATGAGCATGACAAGCAAAGAAACATTGATGCTGTGCGTATAAAGATAATCATCAGCCTCTCTCATATCATTGATGCAGGTAACAATGTCCCGATTCTCATTGATCCGGTTGATGATGGAATCGGTCGCATGATTGACCATATTATAATCCACTGATTTTCCACTGGATAAGTCATAAAGTATATTCTTGACAGTATTCAGATTTTCATTATACTGGGCCTTGAACAGCTCTGTCCCACTTACAATGACCATATCATTGTTGTAATCGATAACTTTTATTTTGACTAAACCCAGGTCTTTTATCTTGCTGAGAATGTATTCATCCAGTATCGTGTTTTCAACAACCAATATAGCTCCATACTCATTAAAAATGCTTTCAGCTATCTGTACACCTGGTTTGCAATCATTCACACTAACAAATACTTTTCTCATAGCTTTCTCCTGAGTCGAAAATGTTTTCATAATAATTATATCATATTTATTAAAATTTTACAGAATTTTGTGAAATTTTGTTACTTTTTTCTAATCAACTTTTTATGACTGCTTCGCTTTCGTACAGATGGTAAAGATTTTAACTTGTTGTAAACACATCATTATGTTAACATATAGGAGTCACAGTGAAACCATTTATATAGAAGGGGTGTCAGGTAGTGCAAACCAACATGTATAAAAATATTGAGAAAATTCGTACCGCCTTTGGTAATATAGGAAAGCTGCCTAAGGCCTTGATAAAATACGGATGTTATGTATTCTTTGTGTTGCTCACAATCGGTTCTGTATTAGTTTTGCTAAACAATACAGTTCTTCCGCATAATTCATATCTTGATCTTGTATCAAAGTCAATTGTGACAACTAGCTTTACGATTGCCGCTGAAGCAATTATCGGCGGACTTGTTATAGACTTTGTATTTTCCAAAAAATAGCAACCCGGTAAATACAGAGGGGCCTGTACCTAGGTGCATACATTGAACAAACCTATGGTTTATACGTAAGGCAGACAATATCCAATCCGATTGTCTGCCTTTACTGTTCAGCAGCGTTATTAAAGAATAAAGGTGGTACAGGCAGGCTAAAGCCTAAATAGATTCAAGAAACAGGGAGAAATCCTCTTTATCGCAGTAAAGCAATACTTGGGCAGGAAAATGATTCAAGTCGTTATCTAGAAACTGAAAACTAATCTTGTATTCCTCGCAATATGAGGTAACCACTTCGAGTTCTTCTTTGTTCTCCACCACTACGACGGGATAATAAAACGTTTCCATAGACAGCATCTCCTTAAATGATTATTCTGTACATTTGTTAGCTCTTCATTCTTAGTAAGGCAGATCGTGCTGTACCGGTATTTATCGCTCACAAGGGATATGTTTTATCTTACATAAATAGCATAGCATAGCAGCTATGTAAAAGCAAACAATTCCCCAATGATAACTTTACGTTAACCCCACTCGAACATATTCCGCCTAATAAATTTCTACACATACTGCATCGAGAAAAAGCAAAACCGGCAGACGGCTATTTAGGCCGCCTGCCGGAAATGTGTACTTATTCCAATATTCTAAACGTCGATTAAGCTTTTGCGGGTCACTTTTCTATTTTGCTTTCACAAGACGTCTTTGCTTGCGCTTCTCCCACGAAGTCCAAATCGGACCGGCGATACATATTGTTGAATAACATCCACTGAGAGATCCGATTGCCATAGGCAACGCGAAGCTTACAATGGAATCCAGACCGTTCATTGCGGCAAACACATATAAAATGGCTATGCTCGCAAACACGGCAAGGTTGGTATTCACCGAGCGTGTAAAGCTTTGCGAAATACTTTTGTCCACGATGTCTTCAATGGCCATTTTTTTGTTCACGCGGAAATTTTCCCTGATACGGTCGTAAATGACGATCGTATCGTTAATGGAATAACCTAAAATTGTCAATATAACAGCAACAAAGGTATCTCCAATCGGAATCCTGAATATAGTAAACGTGAAGAAGGCTATTAGAGCATCATGCAACAGAGCTACCAGTGCCACAATTCCGGCTGACAACCCATGAATCTTCCGGAAGCTGAACCAGACATACAATGTAACCAGCACTGCGGAAAGTATAATGGCTATAATGGCATTCTGTAAAAATATCTTGCTGAAGAACGGTGAGACATTATTGGTGCTGTCTAGTTCAAATTCCTGTTCCGGATATTGCTGCTGCAACGTTTCGGTTATAAGGTGCAGTTCCTCGTTGCTCACAGCCTCTCCGCCTGTCATGCTGATGACCAGTCTCTTTTCACCCGTCGCAAAATCCGTGGTAATCTGCCCTGTCGCGACACGCCCGTCTAATTTCTCTTCCACCATATCCGCTGCGATGTCAGGATCAAATTCCGTTGTTTCTGACATGACATATTTTAGAATGGTGCCCCCCTTGAACTGAATGTCTAAGGTGATTCCATTTACAATTGTCATAACAAGACCAAAAGCTAAAATACATCCTGAAATAGCATAATAAATCTTTCGTTTCTGGAAGAACGGGTGGATTTTCACTTCCTTCTTCTCCATTGCACGCTTGCTCAAAAAGAAGGACGGACTTCTCAACCAGCTATTCTGTACGATAGACGTGGTCATTAGCTTAGACGCCGTTACTCCGGCTACAAAGTTCATAATAGTACCAAACAGCAGCGTGTACGCGAAGGATAAAATAGCGCCTGAGCCGAAAAACATCATAACAAAGGCAACAATCAACACGGCGATGTTTCCGTCAAAAATAGAGGAGAACGCCATTTTGAAGCCTGAAGCAACCGTTGCTTTTATCGTCTTGCCACTTCTAAGTTCCTCACGTATTCTCTCGGAAATGATAACATTGGCATCTATGCCCATACCAATTGCCAGGATAATACCGGCAATACCGGGCAGCGTGATGGAAAATTGCGGCCAGGTCAACAGAATGAGCTGTCCCGCCACCTGAAATAGTAATGCAATAGCTGCAATGACACCGGATAAACGATAGTATAGGATTAAGGCTACACAGATTAATATGAATGCCACAATCCCTGCCAGTACCATAACCTCCAAAGCGTTACTGCCAAGCGAGGGGCTGATGGTACTGTAATTTTCTGTGACCAAAGCAAAGGGTAATGCACCTGAATTTATTTGGTTAGCCAAAGTCTTGGCTTCCTCAAGAGTTGCTATTCTGTTAATGTAGGATTGATCCGAATCAATCTTTTGCTGAACCGTCGGGTCAGAAATCATATTCTCATCTAAATAGATGGTAATCTTCTGGCCGACAAGCCTTCCGGTCGCTTCCGCAAACATTTTGCGGCCCTCAGGCTTCAAGGTCAAGCTTACAATATATGAGTTTGGATTTTCCGGATCAACTCCGGGAATGGCACTTTCCACATATTTTCCTTCCATGACGATCTTACCGTCGGGGTCTTTAAAGGTAAGAAGCGCCATGCTGCCCAATTCAGCAATGGCTTTTTCCGGATCAAAATCAGTCTCGCTTGATTTCCAGGGAAAGCGCACAAAAATACAACCGTTTTCTTTGTCAATTGTCACATCACGGTCCAAAATGTTTTTCTGATTCAATCTTGTTTCTATAATGGCACGTGCTGCTTCCAGTTCAGATTCTGTGGGACTGCGATCTAAATCTTTTGGGACAAAGGCTGCATCAATACCGCCTCTGATATCAATTCCAAAGCGCATCTCTGGTGAGCCTTTCAAATGCAGTGAGCCGATATCCAACCCAAAAAACGATATATATGAAATCAGAAGTATAATTACTACAACAGCAGCAAAGGTTCCCTTCTTACTTGCTAATCGATTCATGATTATGTGTACTCCTTTTATCTTTTATAGTGTTTTCAACAATTTCAGGCAAGAGCATAAGGAGGTGCGTGAGGACAATGCGGAGCGATTAAGAAATACTTAATTTTAGATACGGGAATTTGACCGGATAAAGATATTAAGCTTGCGGTTTTGCAGACAAAAAGACCATCTGCTGATCCACAAAAAGCAGTCATGCAGTTATTATTTTTACTGTTGAATGATCGTTGTGTTTCCTGGCAGAAAGATGCCTGCTGAATGCAGCTATCTACCTGAGGGTTTTGATGTACCTTACCTGCTCCATTGGAGGAAATGGAACCCTGTTCTATATCGGCTGTCTGTGAATCTTGCATCATTGAGGCATTGCCTATATTCAAGAAAAACGAAAGAAACGGTATGCAAATAAGGATCAGTAATATGACCCGTAAACATATTCTGCTTTTCTTGAAACGAATACCCCGCATGCTTTCACCCCTTTGCACATCACAAATATAGGAACTCATCTTATACATGCATTTATACAATATACCACGCTTGATAACAAAACACAATTCAAATTTATTGAACAACGGCAAAGGCCCACCCCTCTAAAGGATAGCGGGTTTCCCTCTATCGAACTATTACAGCAGTCTGGATCCGTTTATCAGCAGCTGAAAATGTAACCCCAAAAAAGTTGCTGCCCTTCTATTCATGGTCATTCTGGTCAGGAAAATTTCAAAATAGTCCATAACCGGGCAAATAGCGGTATCGATCTGCAAAACCAGCTCTGCCGATTTTGCTGTTTTATCGACTGATATTACAGACTTTTCAACTGCATAGTTCACTCTGTCATGTATGTCAAAGGTCGCAAAATCCGTATTTCTAACCCTGCTTCTATGCACATCCGATTTATCTGCCAAAATCAGTGCCGCAGAAATGTTACTGACAGCCGTTCCTGTACGTTCGTCATGGTTGCCGATGGCAAGCATGATTTCAGCTGCTTCACCGCATTCCATACCCATCCGTGTTAGCATCTGATAAGCCAGTATGGCTCCAGTATGCGCGTGATCTGTTCTGTTTACGGCATTTCCGATATCATGGATATAACCGGCTATTCTTGCAAGTTCTATTTCCCTGTCCGGATACCCTAATTGCTTCAGTATTCTACCGGCCGTCTCCGAAACCAGCGAAACATGCCGGAAAGAATGTTCTGTGTATCCAAGAACCTGCATTTGCTTCTCTGCGATGGATAAAAATGTTTTTACTTCCTCACTTTTCTTTATGTCCTGAACAGTTATCATTTGCCCACCCTCTTTATTCGTTCTCCGTCAATTCCATCGCCTTAGCCCAAAGCCCGCATTCTACCCTCTTTCTCTCAAGCTCACAGCCGATGAAATAGGGCTTACTCAAACTGTTGTTAAACTGCCAGGCATTAGCCGCACACCCGCCGCTGCAGAAGAATTTCGCCCAGCATTGTTTGCAGTCAGGCTTTGAGTAAATGTTTTCTCTTACAAACAGGTCATGAATATCATTGTTTATTTCCAAACCGTTATTAACATTTCCCATTTTAAATTCATCCATACCCACAAATTGATGACAGGGATAAAGGTCACCTTCCGGTGTAACAGCCAGATATTCACAACCTGAGCCGCATCCTTTTGTCCTTTTCACGAGACACGGTCCATGATCCAGATCCATCATGAAATGGAAAAAGTTAAACCACCGGGAATCCTTGCGCCTGTTTACATATTCCAGAACCAGGCTCTCATATTCGTGAAAAAGCTCCGGAAGATCCTCCTGCCTAAGATCAAAGCCGGAGTCTTTTGCTGCCACCACCGGTTCAACCGAGATCTGTTTGAAGCCCAAATCTGCAAGGTGCAGTACGTCCTTGGAGAAGTCAAGATTTTCTCTGGTAAAGGTACCCCTCACATAGTATCCGTCCTGATCTCTGGAATCAGCCATATCCTTAATTTTGGGCAGGATATCGCTGTAGGTTCCTCTCCCGTCAGCCCTGAATCTCATTTTGTCATTGACTTCGGGTCTTCCATCAATACTCAAAACAATGTTTCCCATATAATCATTTATGAATTTCTTATGCTCTTCATTTAGCAAAACAGCATTGGTTGTCAATGTGAATCGAAAGTTTTTATTAGCTGGTTTTTCTTTTTCTAACGCATATTTAACAATCTGCTTTACTACCTCAAAATTCAAAAGCGGTTCTCCTCCGAAGAAGTCCACCTCCAGATTACGTCTGGTTCCGGATCGTTCGATAAGAAAATCAATTGCCTTAAAGCCTGTTTCAGCCGTCATCAGTGTACGGCTTGTCCCAAAATCGCCGGTAGAAGCAAAGCAATATCTGCATCTCAAATTACAATCGTGAGCAATGTGCAGACATAAAGCCTTGATAATCGGCCGTTGTTTATTTTCTACAGCCTGAGCTGTCAGATAATCCTCATAGATATCCTCTGAGAAAAGCTGTCCATCATTCTTCAGGTCCTTTAGCTCGTTCAAGGCTTCTAATATCTCTTCGCTTCTATATGCATTTGTAAACTGCTCCATTATGACATTTTGGGGTTTATCCAAATAATCCAAAAGCTCATAGGCTAAGTCATCCAGTACATGTACTGCCCCGCTGTTGACATCCAAAACAATATTTTTACCATGCATTTTAAATTTGTGAATCATTTCGACCTCCATGTTCCCCATGTGCTGCCGATTCATTTGTCACATCGAGCACATAAAAAACTAATTCTGTACACATAAACAGCGAGAGGCACCAAGCCCCTCGCTGTCATGGCTGCAATAACATTTATCTCTTCTCACACTTCTGGTTTGCTACGGTACAGCTAGTCTTGCATGCCGACTGGCATGATGTCTGGCATTCTCCGCAGCCTGAGTTCTTAATATCCTTCTTTAGTGCAGGACTATTGATTGTTTTAATATGCTTCATATGTATATACCCTCCCAAGCAGATCTTTTTGTATCATTTATTTATGAATCCGTTTTTGCGTTGTCCATTATAACATATCTTTTTTCAGCTGCCAATATGTTTGTATTTCGTTTCTTTCTTAATATTAATGCCTACAATTCCACCGATAGCACCTGTTAATATCCCAATCACCGTCATGGTAATCACATATTTATCTATGGTAAAGTCTTTAAATATGAGACTGCTGACAATGTATAAGACAAACATGTAAATAATGCCAACGATACTGCCATTGAGCCATCCCCTGCTCTTTAAGCCTTTTGTCGAAACCGAGCCTGCAGTGAGAACACTGATGACAGTCGTAACAACAACTGCCGGTGAAATCAGCTTCTGAGGAAAATCCGTATTGGTCAGAATCAAAGCAAATAGCATAAATGCCGGAATTGTGATGATATATGCCGCCAGAATCCCTTTCAATACGGAAATCAGACTCATACCATCGGCAGAAGCAGCTTTTGCATTCACATTCGTTATCCTGGGCATACAATACCCCCCTGTACTTTATTGTACTATACAATATACATATTACGGTACAGGCCGGATTAGAACATGAATGCACGTTGCTCCGTGCTCATATGTCAGGACTCAATTGGTTTGATGACCTCTTTGACAGCCCATTTCTTCACATTGATCTTTGCTTTTTCAACACCCGTTTCAATCGTTACTTCATCGTCTTTAATGTTGATGACCTTGCCGGAAATACCGCCTATTGTAACGATCATATTGCCGACCTGAAGTGCATCCAGCATTGCTTTCGCCTTCTTGTCCCTCTTTTTTTGGGGCAGGAATATCAGCAAATACATAATTGCTACAAAAAACACGAGGTATCCAACTGTCAACCAAATGCTTCCGCTCTGTCCTTCTGGCATAACTTTCCTCCATATTAATTATTTATTTTATTATAGACTACCGGAATAGCCTTAATAATCCATTTTATAGCTTGTACCCATATGCGCTGAAAAATTCATTTCTAAAGTCTCCCAATCTGTCTTCCATTATAGCTTTTCTCACCTTTTTCATCAAGTCCAAAAGGAATTTTAAGTTATGCCACGTTGTCAGACGGATTCCCAAAACTTCCTGTGCTTTCAGTAAATGCCTGATATATGCCCTGGTAAAGTTTTTGCAGGCATAACAGTCACACTCCGGATCCAGTGG
This sequence comes from Bacillota bacterium, assembly GCA_023435925.1. Classification (GTDB taxonomy): domain Bacteria; phylum Bacillota; class Clostridia; order Acetivibrionales; family DTU013; genus JAEZLF01. The sequence goes on along the minus strand of JAEZLF010000086.1, from coordinate 20,212 downwards.
GCTGAAATCCCTTGCATACTTTGCATCCCTTGCAATAATCCTGCCTCTGCTGGTCATTACCGTTCCGTTACGGCCGTTACGGGTAGGCAAAACACAATCAAACATGTCAATTCCACGAATGGCACCTTCCACAAGATAATCCGGACTGCCTACGCCCATCAGATACCTGGGTCTATCGTCAGGCAGCAGCGGGACGGTGCATTCCAGCATTCTATACATATCCTCTGCAGGCTCGCCAACACTGAGCCCTCCTATGGAGTATCCCGGAAAATCAATTTCCATCAGCTCTCTGGCACTTTGTGCTCTCAGATCGGGGAATATTCCCCCCTGAACGATACCAAACAAAGCCTGCATTTCTGTGTTCTTGTGAGCCTCCTTACATCTGGCGGCCCATCGGGTGGTTCGCTCCAAAGATTTTTTGGCATAATCATATTCACATGGATAGGGTATGCATTCATCGAATGACATAATGATATCCGAGCCCAGGTCATTTTGAATCTTCATCGCCAGTTCCGGAGTAAACATATGTCTTGAGCCGTCGATATGAGATTTGAACGTGACACCCTCTTCCTTGATATCTCTCAGGTCACTGAGGCTGAATACCTGAAAGCCGCCGCTGTCCGTCAGTATAGGCCTGTCCCAGTTCATAAATTTATGAAGGCCTCCCGCTTCTCGGATGAGTTCATTTCCGGGTCTCATATAGAGATGGTATGTATTGCTGAGGATGATTCCGGCACCTACTTCCTTCAGTTCATCCGGCGACATCCCTTTTACGGTTGCCTGTGTACCTACCGGCATAAACGCAGGTGTTTCAAAGGATCCATGGGGAGTGTGTACTATGCCCAGTCTGGCTCCTGTCTGTTTACATTTTTTTATCAGTTCATATCGTAATGCTGCCATAATGTCCCTTTCTACTTGATCAGCATCGCATCTCCGAAGCTGAAAAACCTGTATTTCATATCAACTGCTGTATGATAGGCTTCAAGAACCTTTTCCTTTCCCGCAAATGCACTGACAAGCATAATCAGCGTCGATTCAGGAAGATGGAAATTTGTTATCAGTGCATCTACCATTTTGAACGAATATCCGGGGTAAATAAAAATATCTGTCCACCCCTCCGCAGGCTTGATGGTTCCATCCGCTGAAGAGACCGTTTCCAGTACACGGCAGCTGGTCGTTCCCACTGCGATAATCCTTCCGCCATTTTCTTTTGCTCTGTTAATGGTTTCTGCGGCGGCGGCATTGAGTGAGTAATATTCCGAATGCATCACATGCTTTTCAATATCCTCTGCTTTTACCGGTCTGAAGGTTCCAAGTCCCACATGGAGTGTCAGATATGCGAGATGAACGCCCATTTGCCTCAGTCCCTCCAGCAATGCCGGGGTAAAATGCAATCCGGCAGTTGGAGCTGCAGCTGAGCCTCTGTATTTGGAGTAAACGGTTTGATACCGTTCCGAGTCTGCAAGCTTTTTCGTAATATATGGCGGTAATGGCATGATTCCTATTCTATCCAAAACCTCCTGAAATACACCTTCATATTCAAGACGAACCAGTCTGTTGCCGTCTTCAATAATCTCCAGGACTTCAGCTCTGAGTTCATTATCGCCGAATACGAACCTGGCGCCGGGTTTAGCTCGCTTTCCCGGTTTCAGTATAACCTCCCAGATATCACCTTCCACATTTTTTAAAAGGACAAATTCAATTTTTCCGTCCGTATCAGCCCGTTTTCCCAAAAGGCGGGCCGGTATCACTCTTGTATTGTTCAAAACAAGGCAGTCACCCTGCTTAAGATACTCCGGCAGGTCACTGAATACACGATGTTCCATCTGCCCGTTATTTCTGTCAAGCACCAACAGCTTCGAGCTGCTTCGCTGTAGAAGCGGTTCCTGAGCAATCAATTCCTGCGGCAAATCATAAAAAAAATCACTGGATTTCATAATGGTTCCTATTCATATTTGATTCTTGTTTTATTAGTTCTAAGCTCTGTCACATTATTCTGCAATTAATATATCTCCATCACAAAAGAAATCATACACGAACACTGTCTATTTTACAATACAAAAGATTCGCTTATTCAACTTTTGTCCCCTGGAAATAGTGCGAGATAATCGCATCATAGGTGATTCCGGCCTTCCCCATACCGATGGCGCCTTCCTGGCTCATGCCAACCGCATGGCCCCATCCCTTGCCGGTAAACGTATAGGTTTCAGGTACCAGAGTTGCCTTTTTAACAGCTCCGTCGGCACCTAAAATGGTTATCTTATTATTTGTAGCTTTCAGCGAAGAAACTCCGGAAGACGTAATTACCTTTTTCCCGCCGAGTTGTGTCTTTGCAGGCTCAGAGCTGGAAGGTAATGTAATCACCGGAGCGATAGCCGCTTTGGTGGTGGTGACGGATGCTCCCGTTGTATTCTGTGTCTCTGTTGAGATTGCTGCATCAGAAGTTACCGTTGTTCCACCGCCGCCTGCAGATATTGTCGAAGCCGTAGATGCATTGGCAGTCACAGCAGGTGAATGTGAAACGGTAGCAGCATATACATCTGCATCTGTAGTGATTGTATAAAGCTGGCTGTCCAATCCAAATACTGTCCTTGTTCTTTCCCGGTCATAAATTGCCGGATCACTCTTGCTTTCACCTCTTACTGCCAGTTGGGTCACTCTGCCTGAATCAGCAGTTTTTGTGATCGATATTCCCAGGATGTTCCCCAGCTGCGGCAGCTTCGCCTTCACATCCGATGCCCGCAGCGTTTTTGTCCAGGTATAGATCTTCTCGTATTTATCTTCAACACTGACCAAATAGGGATAGGAGGAGCCCCAGACATTGCGGACATCCTCTGTTCGTCCGCCGCTGGATGCAAAATAAAATATCTGTTTTGCCGGTTTACCTTCATATGTGATAATTTTGTCCTTTACTTCGTCTATGGCAAGGTTGCATTGAGCAACCTCACTGCTGTAACCCTTGTATACCTGACAGCTGGTAGTGGCACAAAGATCAAAACCGGTTTTCCCATGCTTGCCCATATTATTGATGGCGTACATTTTTGATACCAGAGCCTGAGCCTTCAGTGCTTCTGCTGGCGATCTTCCGCCGATCTCTGCGGGAACATTCCCATAAAGATATTCCTGCATAGAGACTACATTGATTACGGTCATATCACTGTCTGTCAGTCTTTTGACTTCCAGTGCACCTCTGTAGAGCTTGCCTTTAATATTCAGCACAGGAGGATTGTTTTCCGGTGAGGGACGGAGCTGTAAATAGGCCGTATTGCTTCCAAACACGCAAAGGAGCTGGTTTTGGGCATTAACTACCACAACTCTGTTTGCAGCCGGGGGAACGACTCCATATCCGACTTCTCCAAGCTTTGCCCTGAGATTAGCAATGTCAGTCTGTGCCGATACTTCATCAATATAGGACCCTGCCCAGACCTGCCAGATATCATTGTAAGCGATGTATGCCTGTACCCCCATCTGACGGTAGGCCGATGCCTGTACACCCGCTGTTACGGAATCCGCGTAATCACTTCCTATTTTAATATGATAGGGTCCGTATTTTTCAATGGAAGATAAGGCCTCTGAGGACGCGGAAGCAGGGTTATACTCCTTCAATGAGCCTGCATTACCGTAGAAATATCCGTCCTTTCTGACATAAAGCACAGATGCTCCGGGTTCCCTGTACATTTCCGTAAAGCTGCCGTTGGCAGAAAAGCCGACTTGCAGACCTGCTGCGGCAGATACATCAAATATGGACAACGCTGTTTTGACAGAGCTGTCATTATAGTATAGGCCTACTCTGACGGAAGACGGAATTTGGCTGGAATCCGCATAGATTGCGGAAGTAGATAAAAGCAATGAAATTGCAGTAAATAATGCAGCAAACTTATTATAAAATTTTCTCATCATATCAGCACCTTCTCATTTGTAAACGTTAAAAGTTCGGATAGTAATGCTCATTTAACTTTTCTATTCGACACAACCTGTCCTTCTTCCTTCTATATCGGCATTTTTATCGCTTTTTTGATGAATTTTAATATTCCTGTAACAATTAAGCGCAAAATGCGATCATAATAAGCGCAAAATGCGATTCAAAACAATTGACAATGCATGCTATCGATGTTATTATTATTTAAATAAATATTCAGTGATAGAGGCGCATCTCTCATCAGTAACGACGCGTAGAACTGCAGGGTTCGTCAAAACGGCGTGAAAGGGTGGGATGCCGAAGGAATTGATTCCCTGCCGGATTGTTTCCTGGTTGTATAGGCAAAGAGCTTTGCAACTGTCATCAAAGTATTTGATGGAGCGCTATCAGTTCTTGAAAAAGTCCTTTTACAGGGATGAAGGTAACATTAGAACTGTTGGCATATTGCCGGCAGTTAATTTATTTTATGGAGGTATTTATGATGGATAAAAAACTAAAAGTCGGTATACTTGGTGGAACCGGTATGGTTGGCCAACGCTTTATTACATTGCTTGATAATCATCCATGGTTTGAAGTTGTTGCAGTAGGCGCAAGCGAAAGGTCGGCCGGTCTTCCCTTTGAAAAGGCTGTAGAAGGACGTTGGAAGCTGGATCTGCCAATACCTCAAAAAGTAAAGGGTATCATTGTGAGAAATGTAACTGAAATCAGTAGAATGGCTGATGAAGTAGACATGGTATTCTGTGCTGTCGATATGAAAAAGGATGAAATACGCGAGCTGGAGGATAAATACGCAAAAGCCGAAATTCCTGTCATTTCCAACAACTCCGCCCACAGATTTACAGAGGATGTACCTATGATCATTCCGGAAGTCAATCCTGAGCATACTGCAATTATAGAGACACAAAGAAAAAGACTCGGTACCAAAAAAGGCTTTATCGCTGTGAAATCCAACTGTTCCCTGCAGAGCTATGTTCCTCCGGTTCATGCACTCATGGGTTTTGGCCCGGAAAAGGTGCTTGCTTCCACCTATCAGGCTATTTCAGGTGCCGGTAAGGTATTTGGCGACTGGCCTGATATCCTTGACAATGTAATTCCCTATATTGGCGGTGAAGAAGAAAAAAGCGAAAAGGAACCACTGAAAATCTGGGGAAAAATCGAAGGGAACCAAATTGTACCGGCCAAAGGACCTGCGATATCCGCTCAATGTTACAGAGTACCTGTTGCGGACGGTCATATGGCAGCTGTATACATTTCCTTTACCAACAAGCCTTCCAAGGAAGAGATCCTCCACTGCTGGAGTGAATTCAGAAGTAAGCCCCAGGAGTTGAAGCTGCCAAGCGCACCTGCACAATTCCTGACCTATTTTGACCAGCCTGACAGGCCGCAATCAAGGCTTGACAGAAATCTGGAAAACGGAATGGGTATTGCAGTAGGCAGATTACGTGAAGATTCATTGTTTGACTACAAGTTCACCTGCCTTTCCCATAATACGATCAGAGGAGCTGCCGGCGGTGGTATACTGATGGCTGAGCTGCTCAAGGCTGAAGGTTGGATTTAACATAACAGGATTGGTTATTGGATTGATAGCGGTATATAAGGTTAACTTTAATTTGAAAGGATGGTTTAGTAATGAAAAAATGTGTTTTTACCGGTTCCGGCGTAGCCATTGTGACACCTTTTACAGAGGATGGCGTTGATTTTGAAAAACTCTCTGAATTGATTGAATTTCAGATAAAAGAGAAGACTGATGCCATCGTGATTTGCGGAACAACCGGTGAAGCATCAACAATGCCCGATGATGAGCATATCGCTGTGATTGAGCATGCAGTGAAGACTGTAAATGGCCGGGTGCCTGTTGTCGCAGGTACTGGGAGCAATGACACCCGTCATGCTGTCAAACTGAGCAAAATGGCTCAGAACGTCGGAGCCGACGCCATACTGAGTGTAAGCCCTTATTACAATAAAACCACACAGGAAGGTTTGTACCAGCATTTTAGAGTAATTGCCGAGAGTCTCTCCATTCCGGTTATACTCTATAATGTACCTTCCAGAACTAACATGAATATTAACCCAGCCACAATAAAGAGGCTATCCGAAATTGAAAATATCGTGGGGATCAAAGAATGCAACCTCCATCAGGTAGCTGAGACGATCAACCTTTGCGGTTCCGATTTCACTATTTATTCCGGCGAGGATGGGCTGATTGTACCCCTCATGTCGCTGGGCGGCAAGGGTGTGATTTCAGTAATGGCAAATATCATCCCCCGTGACACCCATGAAATTGCGGCAAAGTTTTTGTCCGGAGACCTTGAAGAAAGCAGATGCCTCCAGCTGAAAACCATCGAACTGATCAAAGCATTATTTATAGAAGTCAGCCCTATTCCAATCAAGGAAGCAATGAACCTGATGGGTATGAAGGTTGGCAAATGCCGAATGCCTCTCGTGGATATCAGTAATGAAAACCGTGAAATATTAGTAAAAGCACTGAAGAATTATGGATTAATATAAAGGATGTGTCACTTTTGATAAACGTATTGATGAGCGGCTGTAACGGAAAAATGGGTCAGGTCATAACCAGGTTGGCAGAGCAATATGATGACATTCGTATTGCTGCCGGGTATGACATTTCCGATCATATTAAAAATGATTATCCGGTATTTACAGACCTGAAAAACTGCAATGCAGCAATCGATGTAATTATAGATTTCTCGAATCCCTCAGCACTGGAAGGATTGCTGACCTTCGCAACACAACGGCATCTCCCGGTAATTATGTGTACGACCGGATTGTCTCCGGTACAGAAAAGCATGCTCACACAGGCATCCAGGGAAATACCGGTGTTCTTTTCAGCAAACATGTCTCTCGGTGTCAATTTACTGATCGACTTGGTGAAAAAGGCTGCAAAGCTTTTAGATGCCAATTTCGATATTGAAATCATTGAAAAGCATCACAATCAGAAGCTGGATGCTCCCAGCGGCACTGCTCTTGCTATCGCAGATTCTATCAACGACGTGCTGGATCAAAAGCATGAATTTGTTTATGACAGGCATTCACGCAGAAAGAAAAGAAGTAAAAATGAAATAGGAATCCATGCAATACGAGGCGGTACTATTGTGGGTGAGCATTCCGTCATATTTGCCGGTAATGACGAAATCATAGAAATAAACCATTCTGCCATGTCAAAGGATATTTTCGCAACAGGCGCTCTCAGAGCAGCCCGGTTTATTTATGGCAAAAAGCCCGGTATGTATGATATGAATGATCTGATTTGCGAAGAATAGGATTGATATCTGAGGATATATAAAAATGAATTTATTGGAGGTGTTTACATGTCGAAAAGTCCGGTTTCCAACATCAATGTTACTTACAATGTAGCTCTGATTACAATTGACAAGCTTCCAAACAACACAAAGCTTATATCTGAACTATTCAGTACAATCGCACAGAAGAAGATCAATATCGATATGATAAGCCAGGCTCCCCCCTATCGCGGCAGTATCAACATTTCCTTTAGTCTGCCCTCTGAAGATCTTATTGAGGCTCTCAGTGCATTAAATGATTTTAAGAAAAACGCGAAAGAGTTGCGTGTTGAGGTCGATGCCGATAATACAAAGCTTCAGGTTTTCGGAGAAGGTATGCGGAACTTGCCGGGTGTTGCCGCCAGACTGTTTACTTTACTGGCAAATGAAGGTATCGAGATTAAGCTTGTAACCACGTCAGAAATCGACATATCCTATCTGATATACGAAAAAGATGTTGACAGGGCACTTAGTGCAATTAGAAATGAGTACGGCATAAAATAATCTAAATTTAAGGGGCAGCTATTCACACAGCTGCCCCTGATTTTTTGCATATATAGTCTGTCCGTGGACTTGATCGAAACATACCGCTCTAATCAATGCTCATATAAAAGTCAAGGCTCTTAAAAGTAGCGCTTAATCTCATCGTCGCCGTCAGTCTTTGGATGGGTAGAATCATCCCCTGCACCGTCTTCTTCGTTAATATCACCCTGCCCATCGCCTAAACGACCAGTTGCGGAGAAAGCAGCACCTTCATCGTCGTCCCCTTCTTCATCGCCGTCCTCGTCATCGTCGTCCTCGTCATCTTCTTCTTCCTCAATACGAGAAATCATGTATTTCTTCAGTTTAGGGTATACATAGAAATTTGTAAGAAACCCAACAAGACTGACTGTCAGAAAAATATACAGAATAATTCCAATGATCTGGCTAAAGGGTATAATCAATCCAAAGGTCAAAAAGATAATGAAAGTACTCAGCAGCAGTATCCCGACATTGGGCAGAAATTTAATAACCGCAAATATCAGTGCATTCTTGTATATCTGCTTAATACTCAAGTCAAACGTAATCATGATGGGATAGATGTACATGTTCATGCAGGCATAAACAATAAATAACATCACCATGAGAGCGGACCCCGCGGTCATCAGGAAATTGCCTGAACCAATAACAATGTACGCTCTGATCGACCACAGTATCATAAAGGTCAGAAAGAAATTAATCGTACTCACGATGAGGCTTTGTTTCATGTTTTTCAGTGCGATTTCCTTGAAATCGCTCCATAAAAACGCATGCTCTTCACGGGCATAATTTCTCATAATATAGGTGAATCCTGCCTGCGCCGGTCCTACCGTAACCATGGGAATACACATCATAGGTGTCAGCAGTACAAACTTGAGCAGCATATCACTTACTAGCACATCCGTATTTGTCAGTGCCTCAGGTAATATATTCGGGAAAAAGAAAAGCATTACAAACATACCCAGAAGCAGAGCGGGTATATTGAAAATTAAAAACATCATATTAACCTTGATAAAGTTCCAGAACTTTCTTTGAAGTATTTCAAAGAATACAATAAAAGGAGATTTGGGCGGCGCATCTCTTGGCACACCCGGGCCTGGTTTATTATAGTCAAAGAGTCCGAAAAAACCTGCCATGAATTATTCCTCATTTCGATAGTATATTGGCAAACCATTGATCCATACAGCATATTAGCGGAATAGCCTTTATTTATTTTATCAGTAGTTGTAGCATTATTCAATATGTGAATTTGCTAATAATTCCGGGTCTTTTTTTGCCGAAATCTCTTGACACACAATGAAACAGTTAGTATAATTGACCTTGCTGATTGGAAATCGGCACAATACACAACACGCGGTCGTGGTGGAATTGGCAGACACGTACGTTTGAGGGGCGTATGCGCGAGCATACCGGTTCAAGTCCGGTCGACCGCACCAGAAAGCATCTTTCAATAGAAAGATGTTTTTTTATTGCACCTTGCTGCTTTCTAATGTCTCCTACTGAATGCTTTTTAGAAAATCAAGCTTGGTAAAATCCCGTTCCAGCTGTTCCTTCAGATATCTTCTCGTAACACGTCCCAGTTCCTCCAGCACCTCCGGTGACAAGCCAAAGCTAAAAAGTTCATCCATCCTGGCACAGATAATATGTTGGATTGCTCTGGATGCGCCAATGGACAGTTCCGGTGCAAAGCCGTCAACTGAGCTGCACTTCTCTCTGTCACAAATGAAGCCACATTTTGAAAAGCTAAACGCGTATGCTTTCTCAGCCTCATGTCCGCAAACCATGCAATTTCCAACGTGAGGCGCATAACCTGCAGTCACAAGAGCTCTAAGCTCAAATACTCTGGACACCAGTTCAGGAGATTTTTCCGTTTTGGCAAGCATATGCAACGAGTTCAAAAGCAGCTGAAGGAGCTTCGGTGATGGCTGGTTTTCCTGAACGATCTCCATTACGATGTCCATAAAATGGGCTGCATAAGTTAACTTCACCATATCGTTCCTTATTTCATAAAAAGGCTCAATTACCTCGCAGCTGTTGACTGAATACAGTTCTTTCCCGCTGTACAACAGATATTCACCATAGCACATCAGCTGGGAGCCTGCAGACAGTTTGGACTTCGGCCGCTTTCCGCCTTTCGCCAATGCGGATATTCGCCCGCGGTTTCTTGAAAATATAGTGATAATTTTGTCTGCTTCCCCTATACTAACCTCTTTTACAACGATCCCCAAGGTTTTTACAAAAGCCATTTTTCTATCTCAACCGGCTGAGTTCGAAAGCATTCAGGCTTGGCTTATACTGGTCGCTGCTTCTTCCTCCGCCAGTTTCCCTTGCTCCTCAGCCCTTTCCCTTTCTTCTATCTCTCTGTAGAATATATAGGAGTCAACAATGCCGGTCTTCATAAATGTATTCCATGCGAAATCCTTCAACATATGATACAATCCCCCTTTGTCATTCGTTAACATTAGCATTTCAAGTTTACTTTTTGCCTCGATTATTACTTTACTTATAGGTTACTCTAAAAAGTCCATTGTATACTTGAAATTTTTGTTCCGGCATTTTGAGGATATTGCTGTTTCTATAAAATTTTAACGAAACGCTTACGTTGTTCAACTGCTCCTATTTATACCCTAGCGTTTTCAGCATATTGTCGCTGTCTCTCCAGCCCGGTTTCACTTTCACCCACAACTGAAGAAACACTTTAACACCCAAGAGATTCTCAATATCCACCCTTGCAAGTGAACCGATCTTCTTGAGCATTTTTCCTTCTTTACCAATTAGAATACCCTTGTGAGTTTCCTTTTCGCAATAAATGTTTGCCTCAATATCCACAAGATTTCTCCCAGTGCGCTCTTTAAAAGAAATAACCTCAACACCGGTGCCATGCGGAATCTCTTCCGAAATCAATTCCAGTATTTTCTCCCTGATCAGCTCGGCAGCAATCATTTTCTCGGGTTGATCCGTAATGATATCATCAGGGAAATATTTTGGTCCTTCAGGCAAAAGCTTCTTGATCTCCTTCAGCACAATGTCGGTGCCCTCGTTATTCAACGCGGATATCGGTATGACAGCTTTGAAATCCATTACTGCCGAATATTTGCTGATCTGAGCAAACAGTTGTTCTTTTTTAATCAGGTCAATTTTGTTGAGGATCAGAAATACAGGGGTTTTGAGATTCTTCAGCTGCTCTATGATATACCTGTCGCCTGCTCCCGGCTCACTGTCCGTTGCTTCCGCCAGAAACAGAACAATATCCACCTCATTGAGTGTGTTTTCAGCAAGATTGACCATATATTCACCCAGCTTATTCTTAGGCTTGTGTATGCCCGGTGTATCCATGAAGATGATCTGGCTGTCCGATAAATTGATGATTGTCTTAATTGTGTTTCTTGTTGTTTGAGGTTTATCCGATATAATCGACAACTTCTCGCCGGCTAATCTGTTTGAAAGGGTTGACTTTCCCACATTTGGGCGCCCTACAATGGTAACAAACCCTGATTTAAATGACATTGCATTACCTCCTGAAATAGTAATTAATCAGCATTCTATATGCGTTTTCTTCGTATCTTGTTTGCCCTTTATTCGTATGTTAGCGAAAGAAAGCCTGAAAAAGCAGAAGTGTTACTGAAAACCCGATAACCGCTCCTGCAATCAGCTCTATCACAGTATGTATTTTCCCCTCCAGGCGGCTTTGTACTACCAGCAATGAAATAATTAAAAACAATATCGTAACATGAATATTGTCTGTCCAGAGGGCAACCGCTGTTGTTGCCGAGAATGCGACTGCAGCGTGTCCACTGGGCATTCCCCCGCTGAATGGTGTTCCTTTCTTGAAAAAAGCTTTCAGCATCAGCACGATCAGCATGGTTAGTATCACAGCAATGACAGTTATGTGCATTGGCGCCTGTTTTATTCTGATAAGACCTATCTCCAGGCTGGTACTCACTCTATCAAAAAAGATAAAATAGGCAACCAGTATCGATAAAACCGCTGAAACAAACACCGCTCCTGCAGCCGTGTCCTTCACAATCTTTGCTTTCGGATGATAGACTCCAATCAGCGTATCAATAATAACTTCGATCGCTGTATTAAACAGCTCGCAGATGAATACAACAGCTATTGCCATACAGACAATCAAGAATTCAACTCTTGTAAGATCATAGAACAGAGACAAAAGCAGGACCATCACTGCAGCTGATATATGAATTTTCATATTGCGTTCATTTTTGACTGTAGAAACAATACCGTTTATGGCATTATTAAAGCTATCAACCAGATTCTTGTTCTTCATACTCTCTTTAACCCCAGCTTACCCAAAACAGCTTCCTGTTTTGCCAGCATTATTGCTTCTTCATTTTTCTCCATATGATCATATCCGATAAGGTGAAATACACCGTGAGAGGTTAGGAATGCCAGCTCTCTTTCTACACTGTGACCATACTGTTCTGCTTGCCTTAATGCTGTTTCTATCGATATGACGATATCTCCCAGCAGCAGCAAACCCTCATCAAGGTCATAATCTCCATTTTCTGACAGTATTCTGCCTTCCTTCATATATACCAGCGGAAAGGAAAGCACATCCGTCGGTTTGTCGATATTTCTGAATTGCCTGTTGATCTGTTGAATGGAAGAATCATCGGTAATCATGATGTTCAGCTCACAACCGATATGGATATTTTCATCCCTTAAACAGGTAAGGACTGTTTTCTTTAGAAGCTCTGCCTGATCTTCATCAAACACTGCGGCAGTTTGCTCGTTTTCTATAAATACTCTGGTCTCATCCATTCCCTTTGACCTGACATTCTTCATGATTTTTCCTTGCCTCCTGTGACTGTTCATCGGAAGACTCATTGTTCTCGGCAGAAGCATGATTTACCATACTTTCACTTTGGGTTTGCGTATCCATGCTGTTATTCTCCTGCTGAAGCCTTTTCATTTTCATCTCAGGGTATTCCTCACGCTCATGGAAATATCCGCCGAAAACCCGCATAAACGCCTTTGCGATGGTATCCAGTTCCTTTAATGTAAGGTCACAATGATCCAGCTGTCCATCATCCAGCTTATCTTTTATGATTTTCCGGATCAGACCCTCCATCTTACCCTCAGTTTTTTCAACCATAGATCGGACAGCAGCCTCTACCGAATCAGCCAGCATGACGACAGCAGCTTCTTTTGTGGACGGTTCAGGTCCCTGATAACGGAAATCCTCTTGCTTTACACTATCGTTCTTATCATTTTTTTTGGCCTTGTAATAAAAGTATGCAACAAGAGTTGTTCCATGGTGCTGACTGATGATATCTCTAACAGCCTGCGGCACCTTGTACTTCTCAGCAATTTCAGCACCGTCACCGGTGTGGGAGGTAATGACCAATGTACTTAGATTCGGCGTCATCCTGTCATGCGGATTTTCTGAAAGCTGATTTTCTTTAAAGAAATTCGGTCTTTTCAGCTTTCCCACATCATGATAATAGGCTCCCACCCTCGCCAGTAATGCATTCCCATGAATAGCTTCGGTTGCAACCTCTGCCAGATTGCCAACCATCAGGCTGTGGTGGTAGGTTCCCGGCGCTTCCATCAGAAGCTTTTTGATCAACGGCTGATTTGGATTGGACAATTCCAGCAGCTTCAGTGGTGTAATGATTCGGAAGGTACTTTCAAAAAACGGCAGCGTACCGATGGTAAATATGGTGGACAGCATTCCATTGACCGCCACAATAGCCGCATTGGTGGCCATCGTAAGAATACTGCTTTTTGTAATCAATCCGACACAGGCGATAACCGCCGCGTTTACAACTGCGATAACCAGTCCTGAAGCAGAAAGCCGGCTTCTTTGATTCGCACCCGATACAACAAAGGCAGCCAGTGTACCGCCGATGAGAGCTGTATACAAAAAGCCCTGATCGCCTTTTGTTATCAGTGAAATGGCCAGTGTAAGGAGCAGATTTATTACAACTCCAAGCCTGAGATCCAGCAAGACGGATACCAGCATGGGTGCAATAAAAACAGGTATAATCAAAGGGGTAAAAGGGTTGAGCAGCCATGCTGCAAGCAGGCTTAGAAGTATAATAACACATAATAAAATAGTATCTTTCCTGCTCTCCATGATTTTGCTGTAAAAGAAGTGCAGATAGAGAATAAGCAGAAAAGCAAGCAGCAATACGACAGCCAGTATTCCACCTGCAAATGCATAATCCAGCTTGCCGGTTTCCAGCAGATTCAACTCCCGTAGAACCTCCAGCTTGTCCTCTGTTACAATATCATCATAGCTGAGAATCCTTGAGCCCTCAGCTATGGTCTGTTTATTTTTCAAAGCTGCTTCATAGGCCTGCGCCTTCTTTTCATTCGTCATCTCAGTATCAATGATACTATTGGGCTTTAAGAAGGCTTTCACCATAAGACTTCCGATATGCTTAAGCTCTTGGCTCAATTCACTGGTCTGATATTCGCTTTGAACAAAATCAGCCACTTCCGGCATATTCTCTGTTGTGACTTCGTCCTTCATGACCGTACTGATCAGGTTTCTTGTCAGTTTGTCCAGTGAAGACAGTTCATCATCGGTTGCCCTGATCACAAGGTAATTAACCTGTTCATCAGAAAGTGGGACATGAAACTGCTCCAGCTTCATTTTCAGCAAATCTGCAGCAGTGACCTGTTCAAGCTCAAGAATCTGGCTGTATTCCGGATCGTTTTTCGTTACACCCTGTTCTTGCAGATTTTTACTGACATTTTGCCTTGCTGTTAATATTTCATTCATGAAATCATTCGCAGCATTGATGAGGTCGATGGGTACATTTTCAAGCCGGAGCATCACAGGAGGAACATCGTCTGCTGCGGCTTCAGCGAGTTCGATAGTTAAAAGAGTATTTTCAATATCCCTTGGAGCGGTAATATCATAACTCGATTTTTGTCCAAGCTCCAGCTTATATTTTTTTGGAGTAGCGCCGTTGACTATAATAATAAATGCAACAGCGATTGTTATAATGCTGATGAGCACCTTTTGAAAGGTCTTGTTCTTTATATAGTTCCTTATGCGTCTTTGACTATTCCTCTTTTGAACCTGCAAGGCCTTTCCCCCCATTACAATATTTCAATTTCCAATGGGGGCAAGCCCCCATACCCCCTCGCTGCGGGCAAAATGAATTCGCCCTTCGATACACGACCTGCGCCACGCTTGAACGTGGCGTTTGAACAACGTCGGCTGGTCGCAAACTGCGTTTGCTGCTCGCCCATGCATCCTGAGTATGGGATTGTAACCCACCACCGACAGCTTTTTCAATCGGTTACCCTCACCTAAGAGGAGGAGGACTGTGACGTTGTTCAAACCCATGTGTCAGTCTTTATATCTGTCGAATTTTTCGTATGCTTTAATGATTCTTTGTACCAGTTCATGCCTTACTACATCCTTCTCTGTCAGATAAACAAATTCTAACCCCTCAATATCCCTGAGTATTTTTGCGACCTCCTTCAACCCCGACTTTTTGTCCGTAGGAAGGTCAATCTGGGTGATATCACCTGTAATGACTGCTTTTGATCCGAAGCCAATTCTGGTAAGAAACATTTTCATCTGCTCGGGAGTTGTATTCTGGGCCTCGTCAAGGATAATAAAGGAATCATCCAGCGTACGGCCGCGCATATAAGCCAGTGGCGCTATTTCGATCATTCCCTTTTCAAGATACTTCTGATAATTTTCAGCACCCATGATTTCAAACAATGCATCATAAAGGGGTCTAAGATATGGGTCAACCTTGTTCTGCATATCGCCGGGAAGGAAACCTAGCTTTTCACCCGCCTCAACAGCCGGGCGCGTCAGAATGATTCTGTTTACTTGCTTGTCCCTGAACGCATTAACAGCCATTGCAACCGCAAGAAACGTTTTTCCCGTGCCTGCCGGCCCTATACCAAAAACGATTGTATTTTCCTTTATCGCATTGACATAAGTCTTTTGCCCAAGGGTTTTGGACTTAATCTGTTTCCCTTTTGCCGTTACGGCGATATAATCTCCGGGATATTCCCGGACCTTATCCATTTTGCCTTCAGCTGCAAGGTCCACCAGGTAACTCACATTTTGTCGTGAGATGGTTTCACCCTTTGCTGCAATGGAAAGAATTCTCTCAATGACTCCTGATGCTTTTTCTATATTCTCTTTACCTCCTGAAAGCTTGATTTCATCATCTCTTGAAATCAGCTTCACACCAAGGCCCTCTTCTATAATTTTTGCATTTTCATCAAAATTACCGAATAGTTTGATTGCATGCTCAATTTTATCAAAGTCGATCGTCTTTTCTATCCAATTGTCCAATCAATTTCCTCCAATCCGTCTTGACGTACCAATGTCTTCAACACATTCCAAAACCACTTTTGCCAAAAGGTCAGAATTCTCATTTACAACAAACTTTACATCTTTTTTTACGATCTCAGCATCCTCAGGCAGCTGCTCCATTACTTTGCGATACGCTTTATCTACAGCTTGTTCTCGGGCATCCTCCTCACGAACAACCGCTTCAACCAGCTTTTCCTCATAAAAGCGATTCGTTGACCATTCGATGGGAAATACCAGATTTTCTCCTAAAGAAAGTACTTTGCTTTCTTGCGTTTGTGTAAAATCCTTAAATTTATTTTTCTTATGTAATATATCCAACTTCCATGAAAACAATATCAATGAATGATTATTCAAAACCTTACCTGTTCTTACTCTCTCTATCTCTTTCAACAGAACGGCCGATTCTGACTCATACCACGTTCTGGCCTTGGTAGTTCCCATAGCATGCACCATTCTGAAATGATCTTCTTCTCCCTTCAGCGGGATTTTGCCGGATATCAGTACCTGCCCCTTTTTGACAGTATCACCTTCTCCGACTGCTTCAATTCCCTCTTTTGCTATCACCTGTTTAATCATTCCGTCTTTCAGTGCCACGATATCACATGGTTCACTCATCGGAATGATTTCTGGAACCTTTCTTCTTTCCCTTATTTCAACCTTAACCTTTGTTCCCCTTACATTAATGCTAATCCAGGAAATCTCCTCCATACCAAGCATCATGTTGGTTACAGCACTTTTCGTGTCGATGCGGTACTTCAAAACCCCCGATTTAATCCCATTCTCCGCCAGAACCTGTTCCAGATGGCTGCTCTGGAGCTCTTTAATACCTGTAATTTCTACCTTCCAAATGAACGAAGTCATTACATAGATCAATGCCACAAACAAAATGGCCCCTGCTAAAAAAGCTTTTCGCCTTCGGTATCTGTTCAGGATAAACGGAAGACCCACCTTTTTCAAAATTCTGACTCTGCACTTTGTTTTTCCGGCAATGGGGCGTATGAGCCTGAATCCTTTTATACTAATCCTCATTGTGACTAATTGCTCTTTTTGAACCCTGATATCCCAAAGCAGGATTTGCCGTCGTGTGCATATATTTATAAATTTCTCTACAAAAAAACCTTCGACTATTATAATAACATATCCGCGCAAATAATTCCATAACCTAAGCAGTAACAAGCTTTCACCCCGTTTATAAAAAAATCTTACAAACAGCACTCCCGCAGCATTTCTCCAGTCCGGAAGGAACACCGTTATCGATGATTTATGTGAATTCAAGCCCATGTATCTCGCCGGATACAATGATATCTTCCGATGTAATTTCCCGGATTGAAAGACAGGCACCTGTTATTTTGATGACGCCAAGACCGGTATTCACTCTGATTCGCGCACTGCCATATTCCATGATGCCCTTGTAATTCTCTATCATCAAATCCTTGTTTCCGACAATGGTGAATTTGGGTAGATCCAACATCAATTCCTTAGGCAATTCAAGAAATTCAGAGAATTTTTCCCGCAAGCCCTTTTTTTGAGCGCTCTCCTCTTTTTTTAACCTGGCGTTTTTTTTCGCCATACATTTAGTCCCTACCTTTTCTCAGCTGCAGCAATTCCTCCGGATCGCCTATCTCGTAACCTTTCTCTTTCGTTTCTTTTATGATGCTATCCAGCGCTTCAGCATTATCCTTTGAGACAGCATGAAGCAGCAGAACCGCTCCATTATGCAAATTGCGCATGACAATACTCCTTGCATATTCCGGGCCGCGTATTTTATCACGATACCAGTCATCATATGCAAAACTCCAGAAAAGATTGCAATATCCCAGTTCATTCGTTATCGCAAGGGATCGTTCACTGTATTCGCCTTTCGGAGGTCTCAAAAACGTCATATTCTTTCCGAATTTTTCCCGGAATGCTCTGTCAAGTCCCAGTATTTCCTCCTCCAATTGGCTGTTGTCCAGTTCCGGCAGGCTGGGATGGTGTATCGTATGATTCCCTACTGTGTGCCCTTCTTCTACCATCCTTCGCACCAGTTCCTGTTGTCCGCTTAGATATGGACCTGTAATAAAAAATATCGCTTTGACATTGTTATCCCTCAATGTGTCAAGTATCATAGGAGTATAGCCATTCTCATACCCCTCGTCAAAGGTAAGATAAATAACTTTTCTTGACGTATCACCCAAATAGACGCTGCCATGCTTTTTCAGGAGCTCAGGCGCCCCGGGATCAGCTGCAGGTGTCTGATTGTTTTCTCTTCGGGAAATACCCCACCTTAGCAGTTTATTACTGAATACTTGATTACCGGATGTCTCTCCTTCCGCAAAATCATCTTGCGCGTATTGCTCCGTCACCATATTTGCTTCATTCCGGCTATCCAGTTCCGCATTTCCCTCCGAAAGTCTTCCGCTGATTTCAACATCAAGCTTTAGATCACTGTCACGGCTGGCATACACCCCGCCCAAATCACTTAGCCTGGAATTGTATGAAGATACCGCTCCGCATCCGGATAACATGGCCAGCAGGCTCGCTGCTGTAATCAATGCAGCTCGGAGTAGCTTTGAACGGCACAGGACATGGTTATGAATAAGCAGCATCATGAAATTGCCCCCTTCGGTGCTTTGAAAAGAGCCCTGGCTTGCATATCAACAGGTTGCTGGTATTTCAAGTCAAGGCTCTATTTGCCTACTTTATATTCATATTATAGAAGAGAAAAAATATACCTTTAACTTTTATTCGACAGGCTTCAATAGATCCGTTTTAATCGATGTGCCGTCATTGATAAATTTATTGATAACGATTTCATCAGACTTTTTGATACTGACCTTCAGCTGTGCATCCTCGAGGTTCTCAATAACACCGCCCAGCATGGTCAGCGATCGCTCCAGATCATCCGGATCTGCAATCGCTTTAATCGTAAAGGGAGCTTTTTGCGGCCTTCCGTTGACCATGATATATTGTCCGGCTTCCCGTATCTCAGTCATCGCTACAACCCGCTCATCATTCACGGAAATAGCTTGGGCGCCGGCTGCACGAAGCTCATTGACAACATCGTAGATATCACTGTCAAATACGTGTATAAAGGCATTGTTATCAAGTGTCACGATGATTCCCTTACCCTTGACGGTTTCCAATCCGGCAAAAATTCTAGCCTTGTTCAGGTTTTCCTGAATCTGCTTGGCTGCTTCACTATCACCGGCTTTCACCTTGGCATAGGTTTGATTTTCCTTTTCCAGCTCCTGCAGCTTACCCTGTAATGATATTTTCTGATCCTGAAGCTTAATAAGCTCGGTTTTAAGCTCATCCAGCCTCTTCGTCTCATAACTGGCCAGGCTTTGATTCACGTTGATGCTTTTATACTGTAACGCCAGCATGATCCCCAAAAGTATACATACCATAGTCATCGCTATGTTTCTGGCAATCTTCATTTACTTACTACCTCCAGTCCCGATATAAATCTGTCCAGTTTATCAGCACCGCTGAATTTTGCAAGTTGCAGTTCTTTATGCTTATTGATATCCACACGTATATTGAATTGAGTCATTTCAGCTATTCTACTGCTGTTAAGCATTTTCTCAAAGAGTACATCCGGATCTCCGATTACTTCTATGTAATAGGGCACCGGATACCGGTTGCCATTGATCATAATCGTTGGCCCCGCGCATAATTGCTCACTCATGGGCACAACCCGCTCTCCGTTGATTGCGATTGCCTGAGCGCCTGCTACTTTCAGTTCATTGAGAATCACTTTTATATCCTGATCATGAATAATCTGCCAGTCCAAAATGGTATCCGGCTCTCTGGCAGGGGCATCATCCAGTTTGATGGAAATCCCGGGACCCTTCACACTGATGAGACCTGTGCTCAGTTTAATTCTTTCCCATTCATCAGATAATTGTATGTCATTTTTCTGCTGGACGTACTCATTAATAAAATCGTTCTTAACAATTAGATTTTCGTCTATTGATGCCTTCAGTTCATCGATTTCCCTTTGTTCATTTAGCAGCTGCTCTTTTAAAACATCTGTGCTGAGTGTATTAGAGGAAGTAATCCTCTTCTCATTCAGTGTGCTTTTAAACTGTAACGCTATTACAATACCGAAAATCATAAAAACGATCAAAATGATGTATCGGTTTCCGATTTTCTTCATATTCTCTCCAAATCCAC
>JAEZLF010000136.1 GCA_023435925.1 Bacillota bacterium | reverse complement strand
TAATGTAACCTTAATTCAAGAATATTTGTCGAAGTGAGGAAGATATTATGCATATGGCAGACGCCCTGATTTCACCTGCGGTTGGTGGAACAATGATGGCTGCCACCGCTTGTGTGGCTGCTTACTCTATAAAAAAAGTAAAAAATGATTTAGATGATAAGAAAATTCCTTTGATGGGGGTCATGGGTGCATTTGTTTTTGCATCTCAAATGATCAATTTCACGATACCCGCAACAGGGTCAAGCGGTCATCTTGCCGGTGGGATGCTTCTGGCAATCTTACTCGGTCCATATGCAGGATTTTTAACAATGGCCTCAATTTTGCTGATACAGGCGCTGTTCTTCGGAGATGGAGGGCTGCTTGCATATGGATGTAATGTATTTAATCTTGGATTCTATACATGCTTTATAGCATATCCGTTGATATACAAGTGGATGACCAGAAAAGGACTTACTTCCGGCAGGATATTTAGAGCTTCGATGATTTCAGCTATTGTTGGCCTGCAGCTGGGGTCATTCAGTGTTGTGCTGGAGACCTTGTTTTCCGGGAAGACGGAATTGCCATTTAGTACCTTTGTCCTGCTGATGCAGCCAATTCACTTAGCAATCGGTATTGTAGAGGGGCTTGTGACGGCAGCGGTAGTAACCTTCGTTTGGAAAGCGCGGCCTGAAATACTTGAACGCACTGCGATTGGCGAAACCTTAGGCAGTATTCCAATAAAAAAAGTGATTACTGTGATTTTAGTGGCGGCAATCATGATCGGCGGGTTTGTATCCTGGTTTGCGTCTTCCAATCCGGACGGCTTGGAGTGGTCAATGGAGAGAACTGCTGGAACGGCGGAATTAGAAGCATCTGGCAGTGTACATGATTTCCTGGCAAACATACAAAGTAAAACGGCATTTTTGCCGGATTACAGCTTTAAAACGGAAGCCGAAGGCGAGGCCGGCAGCTATACGGGAACCAGCGTTTCTGGAATTGTGGGCGGAGCCTTAACCCTTGGATTGGCTGGATTAATTGGTTTGATCATAGGTGTATTTAAAAAGAAAAAAACTAAGATTGTACAGCAGCAGTAATTTTAAGGAACGTATGAGGATTCAGTAAGGATAGCTAATATGTCGAAAATGGTGGACTCAGTATACAATATCAGGCTGCTAGATGAATTAGCCCGGAAGGACACATCAATACACAGAATACATCCGGTTTCTAAGCTTATGACTACAATTATTTACTTAATTGTAGTTGTATCTTTTGATCGGTACGAAATATCAGGACTTTTACCGTTTGTTTTTTACCCGATGATTCTTATCCTTTTGGCAGAATTACCGGCAGTGCCGATCTTTAAGAGGCTGCTGATGGTTGAACCGCTGATCATCGGAATTGGAATTCTGAATCCATTGTTTGATCCACGAGGGTGGACCACCTTTGGATCAATCATGGTGAAAGGTGGATTGACTGTAACAGCCTGCCTCATTTTGGTCTCTACGACGGGCTTTGATAGACTTGCGCAAGCTCTGAGAGCCTTGAAAGTACCAAGTATATTTGTTATGCAGCTGCTCCTGACATTTCGGTATATTTCAGTGCTGATAGAGGAACTCTCAAGGATGATGAGGGCATATGCTTTGCGTGCCCCACAGCAGAAAGGAGTGCGCCTGAAAGATGCGGGCCCTTTTGCAGGACAATTACTCCTTCGTACATTTGATAGAGCTCAACGTGTTTATGATTCCATGAGACTGAGAGGTTTTAACGGAGAGTACCATTCTTATAGCAAATCAAACGTTACATGGAAGGATATTGTCTTTATTATCGCATGGAGCTTATTTTTTATAATTGCAAGGATGTATGATATACCGGCATTCTTAGGCTTGTTATTCGAAGGAGTGATAAATTCATGAGTCATCATAAATTAGAAGTTAGAGACCTCCATTTTTCTTATCCGGATGGTCATGAAGCGATAAAGGATATTTCTTTTACGATACATCATGGTGAATCGGTTGGTATCATAGGTGCTAACGGGTCAGGAAAATCAACTCTTCTGTTGCTGATGATGGGCGTTCTTTTCCCTGACAAGGGTGATGTAAGGGTTGGAGATGTTACGGTAACGAAAAAAACTCTGGCGATGATCCGGCAGAGACTTGGAATGGTATTTCAGGACTCTGATGATCAGCTCTTCATGACAACAGTATACGATGATGTAGCTTTTGGGCCGAGAAATTACAATATGGATGAAAATGAAGTAAAGAATAGAGTCAATGAAGCCTTGGAAATGGTTGGCATATCTCATTTGGCAGACAGAGCACCATTTAAGCTTTCTGGAGGCGAAAAACGGGCTGCTGCCATCGCTAGTGTTTTATCAATGAAGCCGGATGTATTGATTATGGATGAACCCGCTTCAGGACTGGACCCAAAATCAAGACGCAGATTAATCAACATTTTAAAAGGCTTTCATCATACCAAAATCATTACGAGTCACGATTTGGACATGGTTTTGGAAACATGTGACCGGAGTATTGTTATAAAAGACGGTGAAGTTGCCGCAAATGGAACAACGCTGGAGATTTTATCAAATGTAGAATTGCTGGAGGAATGTGGTTTGGAAGCACCGCTTTCTATGCAGAAATGTCCGGTATACGGAAAAGGATAGCACTTCAAGCTCAAGGACCTCATTAGTTCTAATGAGGCCTAGCCACTAAGTCATCTTTAGCTGTGTAATTCGAGATTGCCTTGACCGGACCGAAACGGCTATGACCCAGGAGCATGTGTTCTATACGATGGAATTGGCTCTTAGGTTAGTTATTTCCAGTTTATACGGTATAGCTTTTGTCATCAGAGTCTGCAGCAAATTTACGGATTAACGAATAAAAATCATGTTGACATAAAACGTAACTAATATTATAATTATTTATAGAACAGAGTTCACTAATGATGAACAAAGCGGTGCCAGAAACGGAGATCATATGATGGAAGAGGAAGTAAAAGTAAAATCATTATATCGAGCGATAAAGCTTCTTGATTATTTTACACCCGAAAATCCTGAGAAGGGTATTAGCGAATTATCAGAAATATCAGGGATGTATAAAAGCTCAGTGCATAATATTGTAACTACATTTGTTAAGTGTGGCATATTACAAAAAAATGTACAGAACAATAAATATCGATTAGGTTTAAAAATTCTTCAACTGAATCATAACTTGTGTGTTTCAGATGACTTTAGAAATATTATGCAGCCTTATATGGTACGGGTAAGCAATTATGCAAATGAGAGTGTATATTTAGCAGTGACCTCAGGAAATGAAGTTTTATATTTAGATGCCATATATCCCAAAGGAACAACATCCGGTCGATCCATTGTTGGAGTAAAAGCTCCGATGTACTGTACAGGTGTAGGCAAGGCAATACTTGCATACCTGCCTGAAAATGTTCTTGATCAGGTCGTAGCAGCCGGATTTGAAAAATATACTGAGAACACGATAACGGATATTGTGACATTGAAGAATGAATTAGCAGAAATAAGGCAAAAAGGGTATGCCATAGATAATATGGAGCATGAGTATGGTATAAAATGTGTTGCTGCTCCTATAAAAAATATAAGGGGTGAAATAGTAGGAAGCTTCAGCATTTCAGGACCTTCCTTGCGATTCACGGATCAGAGAATAAGTGAGTATGCCAATCTTTTAGTAAGTATAAGTCATGATTTAAGCAAGATCATACAGTAATTTTAGAGGATAAATTCCTCGTTTTTTCTTTCAACTATGATGAACATTGTTCCAAAAAAGGAATGGATAATTTAGAAATTCCATAATTTTGTTCTATAATAATGAACGCTGTTCTGGAAAGTAATTTTTTTTATAGCAAATGTTGTCTTTCATATGCTTAATAGAAACGTAAAGTTTCTTTAAGAAAAAATATATTGGAGGGAACAAAATGTTGAAAAAAGTTTTACCAATGATTCTCTGTATTGCAATGCTTGTGACGATGGTTGCTGGTTGCGGGCCAAAAGAACCGGCTTCCTCAAGCAATGAAACAACTGCTTCACAATCAACACAAACCCAGTCTTCTCCAGTTAAGCTCACATACTATGGAGGCTGGACAGGCACTGACCTGGATATAATGACAGCTCTTGTCGATAAGTTCAATTCAGAGCATGCGAACATTCAGGTTGAATTTTCGTCACTTCAATGGACACAGATGTTTACAAAATTCTTAACAGATTACAAATCGGGTAATACTCCAGATATTATGGCTGCCCATACGTTTGAAATCGGACAGTTTGCCGACATGGGCGTTCTTGATTCGGACGCGATAACCGCCCTTAATTTGAATAAGGCCGATTACCTGGAAAGTGCATGGGATGGCTCAGCCTATAAGGGTGTTCAGTATGGGGTGCCAATCGGTGTGAATATGCATGGCTTGATTTATAACAAGGATATGCTTGAAAAACAAGGCATATCAACTGCTC
Source organism: Bacillota bacterium (assembly GCA_023435925.1). Classification (GTDB taxonomy): domain Bacteria; phylum Bacillota; class Clostridia; order Acetivibrionales; family DTU013; genus JAEZLF01. The sequence goes on along the minus strand of JAEZLF010000136.1, from coordinate 11,920 downwards.
CGGCTACAGCAGAAGAATTTATCGCGGCCGTACAGAAGTTAACAATTGATGCAAATGGAAAACATCCCAATGAAGCAGGCTTTGATGAAAACAATATCGTACAGTATGGTTTGGGCTTCAATATGAATCACCATGTATTCTACCAATTCTACGGTTTGTTGAATCAGCAGGGTGCAAATGCATTTACGGAAGATATGACCGAACTGAAGCTTGATGAGCAGAAAGCTGCGGAAGCACTGAGCTTCCTTCAGGACCTGGTATTCAAGTATAAGGTTGTGCCAAAAGGAGAGAAATCTGCCATAGATGATTTCAAGTCAGGAAAGGTTGCTATGATCATTGATGGAAACTGGCAGCTTTCCGGTTTGGAAGCAACCGATTTGAATTGGGATACGGCAGTTTATCCAACAATATTTGATAATACAAATATGTGGGGAGCAGCTGAGGTATTAATGATCCCACTAAATGAAAAAGCAGATGATTCAAGAAAGGCAGCCATAACAGAATTTGTTAAGTGGATTTCAACAAACTCCGCATCTTGGGGTGAATCAGGACAATTGCCGGCACTTAAGAGCGCTCTGGATACGGTAAAAGATCTAAAAGGCCGAGAGGCGTATATTAAAGAACTTGACAGTGTGAAATTCCTTGCTGCACATCCAATGGCCACACAATTGTTCTCAAGCGCATCACCGAGTCCGATTCTTACGGCTGCTCAGGATACGGTTCTGAACAATAAGGATACAAGAGAGGTTGCTAAGAAGCTTGTTACAGATATGAACGCTTTACTAGCACAAAAGTAATACTATAAGAGCGTTTGCAGTCATAATTGCTACTAATGCAATTATGACTGCAAACAAATCGAACGATGAAGGGTTGTACGATATATGAAAAAATCACAGGGAAAAGTTGCTGCATTATTTTTATTTCCATATTTATTGATTTTCTTTGCCTTCAGAGTTATACCAAGTGTCGGCGGTCTATTTATGAGCTTTTTTAAGTGGAATATCGTCGGAAAAGCAAGGTTCAATGGAATCAACAATTTTACACGCTTGATCAATGACCCGTATTTTGCGATATCACTGAAAAATACTTTTATGTTTTTTCTTATGACACTCCCTGCTTTGGTAATAATGAGTTTACTACTGGCGGTTCTGATGAATCAAAAAATACGATTAACTCATACTGTAAGAACAATATCGATTGTGCCTTATGTATTAATTCCGGCCGTTGTCGGTATCATATGGAACTGGTTATATGATAACAATTTTGGTATTCTGAATTACTATTTAAAGAATATAGGTTTGAAGCCTATAGAGTGGCTTACAAATGAGAAATGGGCATTATTTTCGGTAGCAATCGTTACCATATGGTCATACCTGGGTTATAACATGATATTATATCTGGCTGGATTGCAGGATATATCAAAAGAATTATATGAAGCCAGCAGAATAGATGGTGCTACAGCATTCCAGACACTTACAAAAATTACTCTTCCTCTTCTAATGCCAATTACGTCGATGATTATTACATTGACTTTGATTAATGTAATTCAAATATTTGATCAGATATTTGTCATGACAAATGGAGGCCCGGGTACAGCGACGCTGACAATTGTTCAATATCTATATAGCTCGGCATTCCAGAACTACGATATTGGTTACGGGTCGACATTGGGGGTTGCGGTACTGGTAATTCTAACAGTGCTGATATTCATTAAATCAAAATTCATCAAAGATGAATAATAGGAGAGGATCATTCGTGAATAACAAAATCAAGAAAATCATCACATATATACTATTGATATTGACAGGGGCACTATTTCTGTTCCCTTTATTATGGACATTCGTGAGTTCGATAAAACCTGAAAATGATATCGTCTCGTACCCTCCTAAATGGATTCCGGAGATTTTTACTATGGAGAATTATTCTATGGTGTTAACTAAGTATCCATTCTTAAGTTGGGGATTAAATAGCATCATTGTAACAGTATGTGCGACTCTTTTAGTTCTGGCGATATCATCGCTTGCTGCATATGCGTTTGGAAGACTGCATTTCCGTTTAAAAAAATTATTGTTTACACTGGTCATATCTATGCTTCTCATACCGATGCAGGCTTATATTGTACCTTTGTTCTTTATGCTTTCGACAATAAATATGCTCAATTCGTATGCATCCATCATATTGGTGGCAGGCGCTAATGTAACCAGCGTGTTTATACTGACCAGCTTTTTCAAAGGAATACCGAACGAACTGGAAGAAGCGTCAAGGATAGATGGCTGCAATGATTTCACCATTTTCTCAAGAATAATGCTTCCTCTCGCAAAGCCGGCGTTATCAACAGTTACGATACTCACCTTTATATCGAACTGGAATAACTTCCTGTGGCCTTTGATTACGATACGGGATAACAATTTAAAGACACTTCCGGTTGGTATAGCCCAATTTATGGGAGGTGCAAACTCCAATGCACAATTTCAATATGGCCCTTCACTAGCAGCTGCTTGTATGGCTATTGTTCCGACGATTATTGTATTTCTGTCACTGCAGCGTTATTTTGTTGAAGGTATAGCGAGCTCGGGTATAAAAGGCTGATTTTGTTTGTAGAACATTAAAGGGGCGTATAGTATGTTTTCGAATATTAAGAAAGAATTGGTTTTCAATGAGAATTTCTTTGAATCATGCCATGCATCCACTGTAACTGTATTAAGAAATGGCAATATCATGGCAGCATGGTTTGCGGGTTCAGAAGAGGGGGCAGACGATGTATCGATATGGTGTTCTGTAAGAAATGACGGCGTCTGGAGTATTCCTGAAATGATAGCCAATGATATAGGAGCCCCTAATTGGAATCCGGTTCTTTATACGGATGACAACGGCAGGATTGTTTTGTTTTATAAAGCTGGACGAATCATCCGTGAATGGTGCACCAAAGTTATTATTTCAGAAGACAACGGAAAGACGTGGAGTGAGCCGGCCGAGCTTGTTCATGGAGATCGAAGCGGCGGGAGAGGTCCTGTCCGATGCAAGGTAATAAAAATATCCAATGGCAACTTATTAGCACCTGCATCGACCGAAAATGGCATATGGAAGTGCATGGCAGATATTTATGATAAATCCGAGAACGTCTGGATCAGAAGTAATGATGTGCTGATAAAAAACCTGGACTATGAAAATATCCGGAGCTTTAAAAGTGATATCGCTGTATCGGAGCAGTCTTTCAGAGGTAAAGGGGTTATCCAGCCGACTCTTTGGGAGTCAGAACCCAATATTGTCCACATGATGATGCGAAGTACCGAAGGAAAAATCTACAGAAGTGATTCCCGGGATGGGGGAAGGACATGGGGTGAAGCATACGCTACTTCTCTTCCGAATAATAACAGCGGTATTGATGTTGTGAAGCTTCAGGATGGTACTTTGATACTTGTATATAACCCTGTCGGTATTGCCTGGGGACCTCGGACTCCCATTGTCTTAAGCATTTCGCATGATAATGGAATGACCTGGGGGGAAGAGTTTATTCTTGACAAAGGGCCGGGCGAATATTCTTATCCTGCCATTATAGCTGATAAAAATAAAATTTATTTAACATATACCTATGATAGAAAAAGTATAGCTTTCTGGGGTATGGAATTTTGAACAACAAAATGATTGTATGATTTATCAGAATAAAACATTAAACGAAAGAGGCGCAAGAATGATGAAGTATAATTTTCCGGGTGGAGTTTGGCCGACAATGGTAACACCTTACAAGCTGGATGGAGGTGTGGATTATGATGCGCTGGAAAACATGATTGAATGGTATATAAAAAATAAAGTTCAGGGACTATTTTCGGTCTGCCAGTCAAGCGAGATGTTTTTCCTTTCATTGGAGGAGAGGGTAGATATTGCGAAGTTTGTAAAGGAACATGCGAAAGGAAGAGTTCCTGTAATTGCTTCGGGACACATATCGGATAAAATTGAGGATCAAATTCATGAATTGACCGAAATGGCTCAAACCGGGATCGACGCGTTGATCCTTATAACAAATAGATTGGCTTCTGAAAATGAATCAGATGAAGTATTCATTGAAAATCTTAAAAAGATACTGAGTAATATTCCAAAAGAGTTACCTCTTGGTTTTTATGAATGCCCATATCCGTATAAAAAGCTGATTTCGCCTGAAGTGCTGAAATATTGTTTGACGACCCAAAGATTTTATTTTATTAAGGACACAAGCTGTGATGCAGATAATATTAAAGAGAAAATGGATGTTATCAAGGGAACGCAACTGAAGCTTTACAACGCAAATACAGCGACATTGCTGAAAACACTTCCTCTTGGAGTACATGGATATTGTGGAGTTATGGCCAATTTCCATCCTGCTTTATATGACTGGCTTCTTAACAACTGGACAAACGAGCAGCAAAAATCCAAAGAACTGATGGATTTCCTGAGTGTAGCCTCTCAAATAGAGAGACAGCTTTATCCTGTCAATGCAAAATATTATCTTATAATGGAAGGTATTGAGATGGAATATATCAGCAGATCAAAGGATGCAGGTCAGTTTACAGCAGCAAATAAACTTGAAGTGGAACAGTTCCATGATATTACAAAGAAAATAGAGGGCTTATTTGGACTGTAAAAATCGAAGTGAACAGGTAAATGATGATCGCTCCCAATCGGTGCAGACTAAGAATATGAAAAGGGTATACTGGCAATAATATGCTTATTCAATATGTTGGGAGATAACGTGGATAACGGGAAAGACCGATTTAAAACTATTTTGTCATGGCTGGATTATAAAGAAAAAAAAGATACCTCGTTTCATATTCCTGCCGCCGATACGGTAACACCTGCAGAACCGGATAAAAGCATCGATAAAAAGCCCTGCGGCAAACCCGGCTCAGATCGGGGCAAAACCCATACACGCAACAAGTCACAGGTTAAGCCGCTTGACTTCAAACCGGTAAGAATGGCAAACCGGAGTGCAGAGGCCCGAATGAATAAAAACAACGACGGAAAAGGTGGGAACAACCAAAATACTGAAGATGCTGGAAAGCAGACCTCCACTGCCGTCGGCGATAAACTCAGTGATCCGTCTGATACCCGTGAAGATCCCAATGCCTGTATTGCCGCAGCTGTAGAGGATAATATCAACCAACTGAAGAAGGCGTTCAATCTTCCGAACAACAAGGATGTGATTATCCGGAGATTGTGTCTGGCCAACGGCACCGCTGCCTTTATTTTTTACATTGACGGCATGGCTGACCGCGATACTATAAATCTTTCCATACTCAGGCCATTGCTGGATAAATCCAAATTCCAGGATCTGCAGGGCAAAAACCTGTTTGATTTTATTTTTGACAGTGTCATCGAAACACACGAGCTTGAAAAGATTCCGTCACTGAACAATGTTGTTAAGGAAGTACTTACCGGAAATACCGGTGTATTCATTGACGGTTTTCCCTATTACATACTTTGTGAAACTAAGGGGTATGAAAAACGCAGCGTTGACAAGCCCCAGGTAGAAGGAGTTGTCAAAGGGCCCCAGGAAGCCTTCAATGAAAACCTCCGAACCAACATCACACTCATCCGGCGAATCTTAAAGAATCATGAATTGACAACTGAATTCTACGACATGGGCAAACGGAACAATGCCAAATGTGCCGTAATCTATATTAACAAACTGGTTAACCCTGCGATCGTTTCGGAAGTTGTTCGCCGAATCAAAGGAATAAGCACCGATCTGATAATTGGCGAAGGAATTTTGGAACAATTTATCGAGGACACGCCCTTTTCCCTTATTCCTACCATGCTTTCAACAGAACGGCCCGACCGTACCGTATCCCAGCTGGTAGAGGGAAAGGTGGTGATTATGGCGGAGGGCACTCCTTTCGCACTGATTGTGCCGGTAACCATTGCCGATTTTCTTCATTCTCCGGAAGATACTTGGCTGCGCTGGCAGTTTGGCACATTCCTGCGCTTGATCCGTTTTTTTGCCCTTTTTATCTCTTGTATGCTCCCGGGGATATATGTAGCGCTAACTACCTTTCATGACGAGATGATTCCTACAGACCTGCTGATTGCTATTGCAAAAGCAAGAGAAAATGTCCCTTTTCCTACAATTCTAGAAGTGCTGATTATGGAAATCTCCTTTGAACTGATCCGTGAGGCGGGAATCCGGATACCCGGCATCATTGGCAACACCATCGGCATCATCGGCGCACTGATACTGGGCCAGGCCGCTGTACAGGCCAACCTGGTAAGCCCGGTTCTAATTATTGTCGTTGCATCCACAGGGTTAGGCAGCTTTGCCATACCGGATTTCAACCTGGCTTTCGGTGTAAGAATTCTGCGGTTCTTTTTTATTGTGCTTGGCGCCACGCTCGGTTTTTACGGAATTTCACTTGGAATACTGGCTGTTTTAGCTGTTCTGGTAAGCCTTAACTCATTCGGAGTACCCCTATTCAGTGCCGTTGCTCCCAAGACGAACCGCAGCTACGACTGGTTTATCCGGTGGCCGGTGTGGAAACAGGAGTACAGACCGGACTACCTGAACCCTCTCGATATAAAGCGGCAGCCGAAGATATCGAGAAAATGGACATTGGTACAGCCCAGTGCCACGGCCGGTAAAAATCAGAAGGCCAATTTCGTAAAACAGCCCAAAAATAGCGGCAGGTCCGGCAGAAAGGATAATGACAATGAACAGTGAAGGTAAAATCGGCATTTTTGAGGGAATCTGCCTGACCACACTTGTACTGAGCAATAAGGTATTTTTTACAAGCGTCGGAAATATCGTTTATGTAACCGGTACTTCGGCGTGGTATACTACATTGATCTCCGGTGTGTTTTCACTGTTATTTTTCATATTTTTTTCCCTGCTCCTGAAGCGGTTCCCAGGGAAAGACATGGCGACCATCTTTGTGGATGTCCTCGGTAAAATCGCAGGTAAAGTGATCATATTGTTCATGTCCGCCTATTCTGTGTTCAATGCGGGCACTACATCGCGGGAGTTTGCTGAAATGATAAAGGTATACAACCTGCCCAGAACACCGACGAGCATTATTTTGGTCACATTCCTTGCCGTTTCGGTGATTATATCCTATTACGGGCTTCAATCCCTTTCCAGGGTCTGCGTATTATGTGCCATACCCATTCTGGCCGGCATGCTGCTGATTCTGCTGATGGCGTCTCCGTCCTACAGCATTAACCTGCTCAATCCTATGGGTGGGTATGGCTTGAGTACGACACTTAAATACGGATTCCTGAGAAGCTCGGCCTATTTTGAATTTGCCATGCTGTCTTTTGCCGTCAATGCCATAGGCGGACATAAAAATTATAAAAAGGTCGGGATGATTAGTATTATTATAGCTTCCATCCTTTTTTCAACCGTGTTGATGTGTTATTTGATGACCTTTGGCTATGCTGCGGGTAGTGAAAATATTTCAGGTTATTTTGAACTGTCCAGAAGCATCTACTTCAACCGCTTTATTCAAAGAGTAGAGTCCGTTTTCCTGTTTACATGGGTCATTTCTTCGGTAATTTCTTCAACTGCCTCCTTTTACTTCGCGCTGTTGGTGTACTGCAAGGTATTTACCGTTAAGGATCACAAGCCGTTCCTGATCCCCTTTGCCATACTTACGTACATCATAGCCATACTGCCAACCAGCCTTCAGGTCTTAACACAAACCAGCCTGGTTTTCCTGCGGGAGTATAGCATGTTCGTCATCTACCTGCCCGTCGTCATTGTTTTACTGCTATCTGTCGTACTTAAAAAGAAAGGCCGTGTGTCAAATGGGTAAAAAAGCTTTGTCCCTGTTCCTTATCCTGCTCATTCTGTCTTCTTCCGTCACCGGCTGCTATGACGCCACGGAAATTGATGATGAAGTCTACGCCATTTCCGTTGGTGTAGACCGGGGAGTCAGCAACAAGGTGCGCCTTACGGTTGAGTTTCCCCTTTATGCCGGTGGCAGTTCTGAAAGCGGCAGCTCCTCGGGTACAGGAGGTGGCAGTGCACAGGAAAAGAGCACCACTCACACCATTGAAGCCCCCTCAATACTGGAAGCCGTAAACATGTACAACATGGCGACCTCAAGAAAGGTATCGCTGATGCATGCGAAGTGGTACATCTTTTCAGAGGAGTTTGCCCGCGAGGATATTGGCAGTTATATCGCCGGACTGGAACGTTTTCGCGAAACACGCAGTACCACAGCGATTATCGTCACACGAGGCAGTGCGGAAAATTTCATACGGGAGAATAAAAGCCTTATTGGCCAAAGTATTTCCAAGTCCGCTGAGCTCCTCGTTGCAAAATCCGGCAACACCGGCTATTTCCCTCAGGTTCGTTTTATCGATTTCTATAGGTCTCTTTTTTCACCCTCCAGAAGTCCAATTACAATGTATGGCGGTGTGAACAAATTTGAGAACCTGAATAGTACAACAGCCTCGTCCCTATCCGGTGAAAGACAGGGTCACCTGCCGGGTGAACTGCCAAGGGCATCAAAGGCAGGAAGGGAACTGTCGGGGATGGCCGTATTTGACGGAGGCAGGATGATAGGTTCCCTGGATAATCTGGAAACTAGTTTTTATCTTATTGTGGTCGGGAAATACAAAGGGGGCCGGATGTCGATTCCGGACAAAAACAGCCCGGGTGATGTAATCATAGTCGGATTGAACAATAGCAGAAATCCAAAGATAACGGCATGTTTTAAAAATGGGGAACCAGCCGTCGATGCTCTCATTACCCTCGATGCGGAGATCTATGGCATACAAAGCCGCTTTGATTATGAAGCTTTGTCAAGGCAGGGCGAACTGGAAAGCATGATAAAGGAATATTTGCTGGACGGTATTAACCGGACAATTAAAAAAACGCAGGAATTGAATGCCGATATTTTTGGATTTGGGGAGTCGATGGCCGGTAATTTTTTCACCATCACGGAGTGGGAAAATTACAACTGGCTTTCCCATTACAAGGAGTCCTCCATTCAAGTATCGCTGGAAGTAAATGTCCGAAGAATGGGACTGATCTACCGCTCAGCGCCGATTTTCAACACCGCCGGAAAGGAAGATTAACAGCATATGATTTATTTACTCATCCTCCCGTTGCTGGCCGTTGGCTATCATACTATGAGTTATGGCATATACCTGATTAAAAAGGAAAAAAACAACCTGGCCGCTGCAGGCACATTCATCCTTATGGCTTTAAGCCTGGTGGGAGCAGTTCTGGCCCTTATACTGCGGTATTAGGTTATTGTCTTAGTGTTTAAAGCGGTTTCTCACTTATTGAAGAACTTAAACGCGTATGGAAATCGTTGCCGTTTTTGAACAAGCGTTCTGTGCAGATCTCTGTCGGAATTTATCTGGCATTTATTGCGCGTGTACTGCCGCGGACTTTTAACACCGGATCAAAGGTCAACAACCTCTTGCTGATATTCTCCTTGTTGATTGCTTTCATAATCTGATTAACAGCCTCATCCGCCAGATTTCTCACTGGCTGTTCAATAGAGGTAAGGGGTGGTGTAAGGAAGTCTGAAATAAAAATATCGTCATATCCCACAAGTGAAAGATTGTCCGGTATGGAAAGATTGTAATAACCGGCTTGCTTATAGACACCCAGTGCCATCATATCATTAAATGCGAATATAGCTGTAACGCCCCTGCCAAGAAGGTAAGGGAGAGCTTCCATGCCACTTTCTCTGTGAAAATCTCCTTCAAAAATGAGATTATCCTGTATTGGAATATTTGCTTCAGATAGTGCTGCTTTATACCCGTTCAATCGTTCAATAGAGCTGTAGACATCTTTGGGGCCGGTAATGCAGCCAATAGATCGATGCCCGAGGTTGATCAGATGCTGAGTCGCTAAATAACCGCCCAGTTTCTGATTGACAACAATTGTCGTTCCCGAATCAATATCCAGCATACGGTCAACAACAATAAACGGTGTATCAGAGCTAGAGATGATCTTTTGAATTTCCCGCAGATGCTCATCGATTGAATTGGACAAAATAACAATGATAGCATCGACATTACGATCAAGGAAAATATTAATATAATCAATATCTCTGCGCGCCATATCATGGGTATTGCCATAAAGCACATTGTAGCCGTGTGAATAGCACGCCTGTTCAATTAGCTTGGAAAGCTCGGAAAAGTAGATATTGCTAATATCAGGCAGAACCAATCCAATAGTCTGGGTTGATTTTGTGACCATACTCATAGCAATATGATTTGGCCTGTAGTTCAGTTTTTTTACGGCTTCAAATATCTGCTCCTTGGTTTTTTCTGAAATCTTGCTATTCTTCCCGTTTAATACGAGAGACACAGCAGTTGTGGAAACGCCGACTTCAGCAGCTACATCCTTAATCGTTGCCCGCAATCTATTGAACCTCCATTAATACATTTACATCCACAATATATTATAGTTACTGGAACTGCAGATGTAAATTGCAATTTTTTCAGATATATTTTTTAAAACGTTAAACGATAATAAAGTGTAAAATTAATCTATTTGAGTTTTTATTAATTCCAATTTGCTGTTTTTAACCTCTGCCAAAAAAGGTATGGAATTAGAGGCTCCCTGCCGTGAAACGGCTATTGACGATGCAATGGATGCCTTCCGCAAGCATTCTTCAAGGGGTTCCTGATTGGCATAGGATGCTAGAAAATAACCGGTGAATGTATCGCCGGCAGCTGTTGTGTCAATTGCCTTTACATTATAAATGCCGTGATGACATCTAGTCTCTTTATCGCTAAACAGAACACCCTTTTTCCCAAGTGTCAGAAGAACCGCAGTTTGGGGATATGCTTGGTGAAGCTTTTCAATCATATTATCGGGATATTGTTCGTGTGTCAATTCAAATCCTTCAATCTCATTTAAAATCAATAGATCAACTAGATTTAAAGGATATTGAAGCAGGCGTTCGGTGATGGGTGATGGATTGAATGCAATTTTCATGCCTTTCTGCTTTGCATGCTCAATAATAAAGGGAATATTGTTTATTTCATTTTGCAGCATTACAAAATCGCCTGAATGAAACTGTGCCAGAACTTGGTGTATGAAGGTTTCATCGATCATCTGGTTGGTACCTGGAAAATAAACAATAGAATTTTGTCCATTTTTATCAACTTGTATAGTAGTGTGTCCGGTATTGCCTTCACAGACGGATACAAGATCAGTATTTACATTACTTTGCTGCAGGTATGTCAAAAGATGAATTCCATCCTGCCCAATCATCCCAGCCATACTGGGGGATGCATTTGCTCTTCCCAATGCAATAGCCTGATTCAACCCCTTTCCGCCGTTGAAAATCTGATAGGTCATTGCGGTTGTTGTTTCTCCGGGCTGAACGATATGATCAACCTGGTAAACGTAGTCTAAATTTAAAGATCCAAAACATAATATTTTCATAAGCAGCTCCGTAAAACGTTTTATTTAGTAATTTTAAGATTCTGTGCTTATAATTATATTTTATGATAGTCGACATGTCAAGGTTATAAAAACCGAATAATTTTCAAAAAATCTATGAAAAATAACTAAAAATTGTTGACATAATATACGAATTACTGTAACATTGGATTTAACGCACCGGCTAAAGTATCATAAAACACAAAAAAATAAACAAGAGGAAACCGAGGGTAAAACGTTAAACTATATAGATTATAGGGTTTGACGGTCTGGTGTGACAGTCTTGTTTGCGAAAAACTGAAGCACTATTCAGCACAATAAAAGCGGATTGTAAAGATGCTGACGCGTTGTAGTAAAAACATGAAGTACAATTCTGTGACATCATAGCGAAACATTCCAAAGTTCAATATTTTTATTACGAAAGGAGTTTCTATGAATTCAAGAGAGAGAGTGAGAGCAGCGCTGAACCATCAGCAACCAGACCGTGTGCCAATCGATTGTGGCGGACATATGTCGAGTAATTTTTCCATACAGGCATAT
>JAEZLF010000124.1 GCA_023435925.1 Bacillota bacterium | reverse complement strand
TATGCCAACATTTAAGTGGTTCGCAGCAATATTTGTGGTCGTAACATTTATTGGGGCATTCTTTATTGAAAGTCCTCCCGAGGGTTATAAGCCAGAGGGATGGACACCTCCTGTAAAAAAGGCCGGTACTGCTCATGTCCAAGACTTTACACCATTACAAGTGCTTCGTACACCTCAGTTTTATATGGTGACCATCACTTTGATGCTGGCCAGTGCTGCAGGACTTATGGTCATCCCTTTTGCAAAAGTATTGGGTGTATCAGGCGGGTTATCCGATGCGGTAGCAACTGCAGGTGTGATGGTTATATCCGGATTTAACTCCTTTGGAAGGCTATTCTGGGGTTGGGTTTCAGACAAGCTGGGAAGAAAGAATACATTGCTTCTATTGCTTTTGGTTGCCGGTGTGAGCATCCTGTTTGTTGCAGCAGCGAAGATGTACCTGATTCTTGTGCTGATCGCAATTGTCGGATTCTCTTATGGCGGTTTTCTTGGTGTATTCCCCGCTTTGACAGCCGATTTCTTCGGTACAAAGAACATGGGTGTGAACTATGGAATGGTGCTTCTTGGATTTGGCGTCGGTGCTGTAGCTTCGTCGTATGTGGCCGGCTACTTTAAGGACTTGACCGGAGGCTTTACCATCCCGTTTATCGTTGCTGCTGTCGGTGCATTTGTCGGAGCAGTGGTTACATTCTTTCTCAAGAACCCTAAACTCAAAGTATGAGCCAGATTTATTGACAATTTTCCGTCTTTGTTCACCGGATGTACTCTGGTCGCACTGTGCGAATGATTGTAAATGACTATAAATGATTACAAATGATTACCTAACAGGAGGGTGCCAAATGTGGCATCCTTTTTTAGCGTTTAAAATTTTAAAATAAATGAAACAGATAAACCCGAACGATAATTAAAAAAAGTATTAAAACATTCGGGATTTGTGATATAATTGTGTAAAATGAATCTGTAGAAAATGAGTGATGTTTATGGAAAAGCTTCAAAGAAGCGAAAGAATATCCGTATTACAGCGAATATTATGTGATTCGCCCGGAAAAGTGTTTACGCTGGGTGAATTCACAGAGTTGCTGAATAGTGCAAAATCCTCCATCAGCGAGGACATTGATATCATTAGAGGTACTCTCGAAAGGTATGGTATAGGTACTATTGAGACAATAACAGGTGCCTCAGGTGGTGTGCGTTATCTTCCCCTATCTTCGGAAGCTAACACGCGCAAACTGGCAGAAACGCTCAGCAATGAGCTCTCACACAAGGAGAGGATTTTGCCGGGTGGATATTTATATATGCTGGATATTATTTATAGCCCGCAGATCATATCAGATATCGGAAGAGTATTCGCCGGTCAATTCTATGATAAAAATATTGACTACGTTATAACAGTGGAGACCAGAGGTATTCCTCTTGCGTTTATTACAGCTAAATTCCTGAATGTACCACTGATTATTGTCAGACATTATAATGAAGCAACAGATGGTGCTTCCGTTAATATCAACTATATTTCCGGCTCTTCTCAGAAGATTCAGACAATGGTACTGCCGATGCGCTCCTTGAAACGTAACTCAAAGCTGCTTTTTATCGATGATTTTATGAAGGGCGGAGGTACGGCTAAGGGCATTTTAGAGCTTGCAAGAGAGTTTGACAGCGAGGTTGCAGGAATCGGTGTACTTGTACAGACAGAAGAGCCCTCAAAGAAGCTTGTGGATGACTGGTTCTCCCTGTTAACACTCCAGGGTGTTGACGAGGGTAAGGCTGTTGTCCGAATTGCCCCGACCCACATGGAGTAGTGTTCAATTTTCAATGGGGGCAAGCCCCCATACCCCCTCGCTCCGGGCAAAATGAATTTGCCCTGCGCTACACTTCGTGCACCACGCCTAAACGTGGCGTTTGAACAACGTTTGTGGGAGCCTGTGACGTTGTTCAATTTCCAATGGGGGCAAGCCCCCATACCCCAGCGCTTCGGGCAAAATGAATTTGCCCTGCGCTACACGACCTGCGCCACGCCTAAACGTGGCGTTGTTCATAAATTCGTAAAATTGTAAGAAAAAAGAAGGAAAAAGATTATTTATATAGAATATATATGGTACATTACATAACGGAAGGTGGTAGCAGATCATGGAGATTACGGATGTCCGCATAAGAAAGATTGACGTTGAGGGAAAAATGAAAGCAGTCGTATCTGTGACTTTCGACAATGAGTTTGTTGTACATGACATCAAAGTCATAGAAAGCCAGAGCGGCCTGTTCATTGCAATGCCCAGCAGAAAGACACCCGACGGGGAGTTTAAGGATATTGCGCACCCGATCAATGCTGTTACACGGGATAAAATTCAGAAAGCAATACTTGATAAATACATATCAACAACAACTGCTGAAGAATAGATAAAAAAAGGCACTTTATAGAAAAAAGTGTCTTTTTAATTTTATATGTAATATTAAGCAGATAGTTTCATTGAAAACTTGGCTATTTTTAATATTGAAAAATTACAGAAAGAGTGAGAGAATATATTCCTAAGTATGAACAACGCCACAGGCTCCCACAGACGTTGTTCATACGCCACGCTAAAGCGTGGCGCACGAAGTGTAGCGCAGGGTGAATTCATTTTACCCGCAGCGAGGGGGTATGGGGGCTTGCCCCCATTGGAAATGAAAAAGGAGTATCTAAAAATGATACAGGTAACTGCTCTTATTCTTGCAGCAGGTGAGGGTAAGAGAATGCAATCAGATAAAGCAAAGGTCATACATGAGCTTTGTGGCAAGGCAATGATTGAATGGGTCTACGAGGCAGCACGTGATGCAGGTGTTGATAAATGTGTGGCTATTGTCGGGCATAAGGCCGAGCAGGTCAGGGAATACATGGGAGACCGGATTGAGTATGTATTGCAGGAACAGCGTCTTGGCACGGGACATGCCGTACGGCAGGCCTATTCTTATTATAGCAGCGGGAAAGGGTATACCTTGGTATTATGCGGAGATGCACCGCTCATTTCTTCAGGTACAATTTCAAATGCAATTGAATATTTGAAAAATGGCGGTTATCAAGCCGTCGTTATCTCTGCAGACATACAAAATCCATTTGGTTATGGACGGATCATCCGGAATGATGAAGGTGATTTCAAAAAAATCGTCGAACACCGTGACGCAAGTGAAAGTGAAAGAGCCGTAAAGGAAATAAATTCGGGGATGTATGTTTTTTCATCGAAGGAGTTGGCGGAGGTCATAAAACTTTTGACTAACAATAATGATCAAAAAGAATACTATCTTACTGATACGCTTGAAATCATGCTGTCAAATGACTATAAAGTGGGTGTATATAAGGCAGCGGATTCTGACGAGGTGCTTGGTGTAAATGACAGGCAGCAGCTGCAACTGCTTACAGATATTATGGAGAAACGGATTAATAAAAACAAAATAAGGATATAAATATAACATAACAAAAGGAGCAAAAAAATGAATCTGCACGGTAAGGATATTAAAATTTTTGCAGGAAATTCCAACCGGGCTTTGGCCGAAGAAATCGCTGAAAAGATTGGTTTGCCTCTTGGCATCGCGACGGTAGGTACGTTCAGCGATGGTGAATCCGCAATCAACATAGGTGAAGTAGTCAGAGGTTCTGATGTTTTTGTTATCCAATCAACATGCACACCTGTAAATGACAATCTGGTAGAACTCCTCATCATTATGGATGCACTGAGAAGAGCATCCGCAGGCAGGATAACGGCGGTTATACCGTACTATGGATATGCACGGCAGGACAGGAAGGCAAGAGCAAGGGATCCGATTTCCGCAAAGCTTGTTGCAAATCTGATCACGACAGCCGGAGCAGACCGGGTTTTAACAATGGATCTGCATACACCGCAGCTCCAAGGTTTCTTCGATATTCCGGTGGATCATTTACTGGGTGTGCCGGTAATGGCATCCTATTTTGCAGAAAAATTCGAGCGGGTAGATGATGTAGTGGCGGTATCACCTGATGTTGGAAGCGTTACCCGTACAAGAAAGTTTGCCGAAAGGCTTGATATTCCCATCGCCATCATTGATAAAAGAAGGCCGAAGGCCAATGTAAGTGAGATTATGAACATAGTTGGTGATGTCAACAATAAGAAAGTGGTTCTGATCGATGACCTGATAGATACGGCGGGTACCATCGTCAATGGAGCTAATGCGCTGCTTGAGATGGGTGCCAAGGAAGTATATGCCTGCTGTACTCATGGTGTTCTTTCAGGTCCGGCCTGCGACAGGATAGAGCAATCCTGTATTAAAGAACTGGTTACACTCAATACCATCCCGCTGCCAAAGAACAAGCCAACAGGAAAAATAACAGCGCTTTCTGTAGCGGCTATATTTGCGGAAGCCATTGAAAGAATTTATGGAGATATTTCCATCAGCACACTCTTTACACAAAGGGATTAAGGTTATCGGAGGTGCTGGTTTGGAGAAGTTGACTGTAATCGTTGGTCTCGGAAATCCGGGCAATAAATATGAAAATACCAGGCATAACGTAGGGTTCAGAGTAATCGATATACTTTCCCAAAAGCATGGTATAAAAGTTGACCGGCTCAGGCACAAAGCGCTGATCGGCGATGGAAGCATTAAAGAGGAGAGGGTTTTGCTGGTAAAGCCCCAGACCTTTATGAACCTGAGCGGAGAGTGTGTCCGGGATATCGTCGAATGGTATAAGCTGCCGGCTGAAAATATTATAGTTATCTATGATGATGTGGATCTGCCGGTGGGCACTGTGCGAATCCGGCCCAAAGGCAGCTCGGGTACTCACAACGGTATGAAATCAGTTATTTATCAGCTTCAGTCCGATGAATTTCCACGAATCAGGATTGGTATCGGTAAAGCGCCTGAAGGTTGGGACTTGGCAGACTATGTATTGAGCAGGTTTGGTGGTAATGAATCGGAAATGATCGGTAAGAGTATAGAAAAAGCCGCGGATGCTGTTACTGCAATGATAACCGATGGAGTGGCAGCTGCGATGAATTTATACAATGGAGTTTTATGAACAATTTGATCGACCCGCTTCTTGAACTGGAAGAATACAGGCAGGTCTTGTCCTTGGCGAAGGAATATACAGGACCTGCAAATATTGTAGGGCCCTCTGAATCACAAAAGGCTCATTTTTGTCATGCCCTTTGCCGCCATTCCGGCCGCAGGGGCATTTATATTGCATATAATGAAATGCAGGCAAGAAAGCTTTACGAAGACTTTACCTTTTTTATGGGTGAGGATGTTCTTTTTTTCCCGACTAAGGAAATGATGCTTTATGATGTGGAAGCAAAAAATTATGATACTGTTTATCAGAGATTAGCGGTACTTGACAGAATGCTGGGTCATAATTTCACTTTTGCAGTTACCTCGGTGGAAGCGCTTTCCCACAAGTTGATTCAACCTGGGCTGCTGGCTCAGAACATCATTGAAATAGGCTATGAGGATCGGATCGAACTGGAAGATCTTACGCGAAGGCTTGTGATGATGGCTTATGAGAGAGTGGAATCCGTAGAAAAGCGCGGTCAATTTGCTGTCAGAGGCGGCATTGTCGATGTTTTTTCAATTGACTCCGATAATGGTGCAAGGCTGGAGCTTTTCGGAGATGAGGTTGATTCTATCCGTTCATTTGATGTGAATACCCAGCGCTCGATAGGGAGAATGGAAAAACTCAGAATCATACCCGCCCGGGAAATGATTTACAAACCGGAAAGAAAGGCCGACATTATTAAAGCAGTCAGCAGAGATCTGGCGCAGCTGGGCAAAAAGGGCGGAAGCTTTACTCATAAAATTGGAAACGATATGGAACGATTGAAGGAGGCATGGTATTTCCCGGGGATTGACCGGTATATTCCATACATTGCGGATGTACCATGCTCTGTTTCAGACTTTGCCGGAGAAGATACACTCATCTTCATGGATGAGCCCGTCCGACAGAAACAGCGTCTGGACAATCTGCTGCTGGAACATGAAGAATTATGTAAGAGCCTGATTGAAAAAGGGCAGCTGCTGCCTCAGAGCAAGGGAATGTTTTTTGACTTTGAGGAGGTTCACTCCAGGCTAGAGAAGAAAAAAATATTCTATTTGAATACGATCCATGTGGATAATCTTACTGCAAGGAATACCAGAGTATATAACCTATCCTGCAGACTGATGGGATCCTTCCAGGGCAATGTCGATATGCTATGTGACAGCCTTTCCGGCTGGAAGCAGCACGGCAGCAGGACAGTGGTTCTTTCCGGCACACGGGGACGTGGTGAAAGACTCCGCGAAACGCTGGATACCAAGGGGATAGAGTCCGTTTATCTGGATACACTCAACCTGCCTGTTCAGCCGGGGCAGGTCGTAATTACACATGGCAGTCTTCACAGAGGCTTTGAGTATCCCTCTATCGGTTTTGTCGTAGTGAGCGATAAAGAGGTTTTCGGCCAGGATAAAAAGCCTGCTAAAACCTCAAGCAAACATAAAGGCAGACCGATCAGCCTGTTTACGGATCTGAACATAGGCGATTTTGTCGTACACCAGTCTCACGGTATTGGCCAATATGTCGGTATTGAAAAGCTTTCTGTGGAAGGTGTGAAAAGAGACTATCTGAAGATACGCTATCAGGAAGGCGCATTCTTATATATTCCCACGAATCAGCTTGATCTTATCCAGAAATATATCGGATCGGAAGGCAAGCAGCCCAGGGTGAATAAACTGGGTGGAACGGATTGGCTGAAAACCAAGAACAAGGTTAGAGAATCACTAAAGCAATTGGCTGCGGAGTTGATAAAGCTCTATGCTCAGAGACAGGCAGCAAAGGGATTTCAATTCTCAAAGGATACAGTATGGCAAAAGCAGTTTGAAGAACAATTTCCCTATGAAGAAACGGATGATCAGCTCAAATGTATTCAGGACATTAAAGATGATATGGAATCCGGCAGGCTGATGGATCGGCTGCTGTGTGGTGATGTCGGGTATGGAAAAACAGAGGTGGCTATCAGGGCTATCTTTAAAGCAGCAATGGACGGCAAGCAGGTGGCATATCTGGTACCCACAACGGTACTGGCCCAGCAGCAATATAACAGCTTTGTGGAAAGATTAAAGGATTTCCCGGTTACCGTGGAGGTCATCAGCCGTTTCAGAACACAGGCTGAGCAGAAAAAGATTCTGAAGGATGTGAAGGCAGGGAATATTGACATATTGGTAGGAACTCACAGGCTTTTGCAGAAAGATATCCATTTTAAGGATCTCGGATTACTGGTCATCGATGAAGAGCAGCGTTTCGGGGTGACTCATAAAGAACGGCTGAAGAATCTGACTCCGGGAGTGGATGTACTGACGCTGACTGCAACACCGATACCGAGAACGCTGCACATGTCCCTTGTAGGCATTCGGGATATCAGTGTGATTGAGGATCCGCCGGAGGAGAGATATCCGGTACAGACCTATGTCATGGAATATAACAAGGACGTAATCAAGGATGGGATTATCCGGGAGCTGGGAAGACAGGGGCAGGTATTTTATCTGTATAACCGTGTCAGGACCATCGACATAAAAGCCTCGGAGATACAGGCTTTAGTGCCTGATGCCAAAGTGGCGGTAGCTCATGGGCAAATGGATGAAAAGCAGCTGGAGGAAATCATGTTCAGCTTTATTAAGGGTGAGTATGATGTGCTGGTTTGTACCACAATTATTGAATCCGGTCTTGATATGCCGAACGTAAATACAATTATTGTGGAAGACGCCGACAGGATGGGGCTTGCACAGCTCTATCAGCTGAGAGGCCGGGTTGGACGCTCCAATCGGCTTGCCTATGCATATATTACCTACAAAAAGGATAAAGTAGTGGCTGAGATTGCTGAAAAGAGGCTGCAGGCCATCAAAGAATTTACAGAATTGGGCTCCGGCTTTAAAATTGCTATGCGGGATATGGAGATACGGGGAGCCGGAAACCTTCTGGGGCCGGAACAGCACGGACACATGGAGTCTGTTGGGTATGACATGTATTGCCGGCTTCTGGATGAAGCTGTCAGTGAGCTGAAGGGTGAACCACTAAGAAGGGAAGAGACAGAGATAACCATTGATATCAATGTGAGTGCATATATCGATGATACGTATATCGGCGTAGAAGGAAAGAAAATTGAAATGTACCGAAAAATTGCTTCCATAAGGAATGGACAGGACGTTATGGATATTGAGGATGAACTTACCGACCGGTATGGAGAGATGCCGGAACCGGTGAGAAATCTGATTTCAATAGCATATATAAAAGCTTTAGCCGACTCTTTAGGCTTTAATGCGGTATCGGAAAAGAATGACTCTATTATTTTTCAGTTAGCGCAGGGGAAAAGGATTGACTTCCAGGCATTAGGAAAAGCAGTTGAAAAATATAAACGGCAGCTGTTGTTTAATGCCGGGTCAAATCCATATTTAGTATATAAAGTCCCAAACGGACAAAGGAATCAGCTTCTCGACAATATTAAAATTGTGTTACAGGATTTAAAAAGCTTTGAAGTGCAATGATTATCCATTATAATGTACATATATCATTATGACAGGCATGGAAACTTGCTCAGGCAGGCGAGCCCGGAACCCGCCCCTGCATAATAGAATGAGGAGAGATTACTTTGGGTAAAAATGTTGAGAATACAAAAACTAAAGCAAACAGGCATGACGCATCGGAAGAGAAAGCGGCATTACCTGTATTTGTGAAATATGGCTTGATTGCTGTAGCAGTCATTGCCGCTATAGTCATTGGCATTATTGTATATTTTAATGTAGCCGGAGGCTATGTTGCCATTGTTGACGGTGAGAAGATCAGAACCAGTGAGTTCAATTACTACCTTGAAGCACAGAAACAGAATATGTTTCTGAGTGCATATGCGGAAGATGCGAATATTACGGAGGAAACCTTCTGGGCAGCGCCCATTGGCGGAGAAAATCCGGTGGAAGTAGCCAAGAAAATGACCCTTGACTCGCTGAAGGAAATAAAAATACAGCTGAATAAGGCGAAAGAGGCTAAGGTCGAATTGACAAGCAGTGATAGAAAATCCATTGAAGAATATATCCAGGAAAGCATCAAGCAGACAATGGGTATCGATAATAAAGTTCAGGCTAACAATGCGTTCCAAAAGCAATACGGTATTTCAAAAGATGATTTTGTAAAGACACAGCTGGATCAGTACACGGTGCGTCAATACCAAAGCTCGGAGATTACTAAAATACCAGATGCCGATGCCGATGTGGAGACTTATTACAATAAGAATCCCGGCTGGTATAAGGAAGATACCCAGATGAGAATCGGTGCGGAAGAGGCTGTATGGGCAAGGCATATTTTAATTGCGACGGATGAATCAATGTCCAAGGAGGAATTGGACGCTGCCAAAAAGAAAGCGGAGGACTTGATTGCCCAGCTGAAGAACGGTGCAGACTTTGCAACACTAGCCAGGGAGAACTCCGAGGATCCCGGATCCACTGAAAGAGGCGGAGATTATTTGTTTGGCAAAGGTCAGATGCATAAGGAGTTCGAGGATGCCGCGTTTGCACTCAAACCCGGAGAGATTACACAGACTCCTGTACAGACAACCTCGGGCTATCACATATTGAAGCTTGAAGAAAAATATGCTCAGGATGAGCCTGTTAGTTTGAACTGTGCGAAAAACTATTACGAGTATAGCGGAACGTCATTTGTCAAATACAAGCTATACATGGAGAAGGTTGCCGGATGGATCAATGAAGCTGACGTGAAGCTGAATTCTTCCGTCTATAATTCCATTAAATAAATATCGTCATGATCATCGAGACTGTCCGCGAGGGCAGTCTTTTTGTATGTATAAAACTTCATTAAATAATTAATACTAAAAAGGCAATGAGAAACAATTCAGTTAAGGAGGTAAGGACATTGAAGGCGACCGGTATTGTGCGAAGAATTGATGATCTTGGCAGGGTAGTTATTCCCAAGGAAATTCGAAGAACCCTAAGAATAAGAGAAGGCGATCCTTTGGAGATATTTACGGATAAAGACGGCGAAGTTATATTAAAGAAATATTCACCTATAGGAGAGCTGGGCGATTTTGCTTCTCAGTACGCTGATTCTATCCATAAAACAAGCGGACATATTACATGTATTGCAGACAGGGACACCATTATTGCGGTGTCTGGTGCTGCCAAGAAGGAGTTTCTTGAAAAATCACTGAGTTCGGAAGTAGAACGGATAATCGAGGAAAAGACCACATTAGTAGTTAAATCCTCCGATGATAAAAGCATTACGATTCTGGCTGATGAAGGCTCCGACAAAAAATATTCATCTCAGGTTGTATCGCCTATTATATCTGAAGGTGATCCCATTGGTGCGGTAATATTGCTATCTACAGACCCGGGAAGTAAAATGGGCGAAGTTGAAGCAAAGCTTGCTCAATCTGCTGCCGGTTTCCTTGGCAAGCAAATGGAGCAGTGAGATTAATCGAAAATTAAAAACTTGATCGCCAATGCAAAAACAGCAGAACTATCGTATCTGCTGTTTTTATTATTAAATCTTGATTAAAGAAAGCTGACATTAATTCTATTCGCATTTTTTCTATGCTATAATTTTTTATGGAACTAAAATTTGGCTGCCTGGAGTAATGAATCAGGAGGAAAAAATGCAGTTTACTGCTGTGAATGCCAGAATAGACGACATACGAAATAATACAGATGAAATAAACAGGTTTGTCGAAGAGTATAAGCCGTTTATTGCCTCCTGCACTGAAAAAGTGGCAGGAAGGTATGTAAGTTACGGCTCAGACGACGAGCTAAGCATTGCTATGCTTGCATTTGTAGAGGCAATTCACTCATTTGATGAGACAAAGGGCAATTTTTTTTCGTTTTCCCGAAATGTCATTAAGAGAAGGTTAATTGATTATTACCGCAGCGAAAAGCGTCACAGTAATGTGATATCGCTTAATATGTATATGGAAGAGCATGATGAGGAATTTGATTTAAGCAGTGGTGAAGCAATACGAATACACTCGGAGCAGAAACTGGCAGAATTCAGAAGGCTTGAAATGGAGGAATTGGGAAAGGAACTAAAGGAGTGGGGAATAACCTTTTCTGAGCTGGCCGGAGCATCTCCAAAGCATGAAAAAACTCGAAGACAATGCAGTGAAATTGTGGGCATCATATTATCAAGACCGGACATGCTTCAGCAGGTGATTATAAAGAAATACCTGCCGCTGGCCGAAATAGAGAAAGCGTCAAAATTACCCCGAAAATTAATGGAGCGTTTCCGAAAATATATTATAGCTGTAATTGTTATTGCAACAGGAGATTATGAGTACATACGTGATTATATAAAACTGTAGGAAGGGGGCTGACAAATGAAAGGGATTGTAGCAGAAATAAACGGAAAATACGCAATAATACTGACTCAGAGCGGAATATTTAAGAAAGTCAAAGCAGAGAAACACATGACTGTTGGTTGTGAAATAAATATGAATCAGCCCATTGGCAATTCGAATGGGACAAGATATATTGCGAAGGTTGTTTCTATTGCAGCAGCAGCCCTGTTTGTAATGGTGGTTGGATTCGGTGCCTACAGCTATACAATACCCTACAGCTATGTGGATTTAGATATTAATCCCAGCATTGAACTAACAACAAATATATACGATAGGATCATTGGCGTTGAGGCTCTGAACGAGGACGGCAAGAAGCTTCTGTATGAGAGCAATTTGAAGAATACAAGGCTGGAATCCGGGATATCTCGGCTTATTAGTATTGCAACGGAGCAGGGCTATCTGAAAGCCTATTCCGGAAGTCCGAATGATGTAGACGATGTTACTGGAATTATGCAGGAGACTGGCGGTACGACACCGGCAGCTGCAGGTGTAACGAACAGCAGTATTGCAGCTGACGGTAATACTGCAACATCCGGCAGCATGACTATTGATGACAGCACCACAACGACCGCCGGTATATCAGCACAAAAGGTGGCAGTTCCCGAAAACGCGGTACTTCTAACCGTTGCAAGTAAAAATGGATCAAAATCAGAGTCGCTGAAAAAGGAAATTGTTGCTGCGGTGTCAAAGGAACTGGACAAAAACAGTGTTAATTCCAATGTTCTCATTGGAAAGGCCAGTGTAAAACAGCGAGAGGATGCGAGAAAGCTGGGCGTTACCCCCGGAAAGCTTGCTTTGATTGAAGATGCGCTGGAGAGTGAACCGGAGCTTAAGCTTGATAAATTGAAGGAAGAAGCTGTCAAGGATCTGATTAACAGGGCGAAACAGAAAAAGACAGCTGAGTCTGAGGAGAAAACGGCAAAAGAAGAAAAGAAGAATACGGATGCTCAAGAAGAACAAAAAGCTGCAGACGGGAAGGCGCAGAAGCCATTAGTTGATCCGGAGAAAAAGAATATTCCCGGCAGGTGGACGGATCATGATCAGTCGGTTCAGGACAATAAAAACGATAACGATAGTATGAGCGGAAAAACGATAAAGAGTGATGAGCCTGATAAGGGCAGGGCTAATGACAATAACAGTGCCAATGGTAAGAGCAGTGCCGATGACAAGAACAAGACCGATGCTGTCGACAGCACCAAAAATAGAAATAACCTGAAGGACAAAAACAGTACCAAAGACAAGAGTAAAACGCAAAATAAGAATAACTCAAATGACCAAAATAATCAGAGCAATTCGAACATGGGCAACTTCAGACAGGAAATAGCGGATACATTGAACCGTGAGAAGCAGGAACGTCAGAAATTGAAGGATGAACTCCTTGAGCAGATTAACAAAGTGAATTGGTTGGACCGGAGCTGGAGCGATGAAGCGGCAGACCGACAAACGAATAATATGAATGGGAATCCTGACAAGAACAGTAAAAGCATCAAGAACAACAAAGACAATAAGGATGACAAGGGAAGCAAAGACAGAACTCAAAATGATGAGAAGGATGATAAGGGTATTCTGCAGAACCAAAAGAATCGTACCGGTGTGTCAGACAAGAATATTACCGGCGGTAAAAACAAAGACACCGGTAAATGGAACGGTTTTGACGGCAAGAAATAAAGAATACAGAAAAACATTTCGATCCGAAGTTACATATTTCATCAAAGATTTTAGGGGGACTTGCTATAGCCTGAACCTTGCGTGACTTAATCAAAGCTGTTTATACCACCGATTGTGTGGCTTTTTAGAATCAGATGTCAGAAGTTTCCATTTTAGTCACGACTTGAAATGACAAATTCTATCCCTTACCACCGCTATAATCATTGTTGATGGGGGGATACAAAAGATGAAAACTGTTGTCATGCCGATGAGCAAGAATAGTCATGCTCTTGAGTTTCTGAGAAAAATTCTTTTCTATCAGAACAACTATCTTATTTTAATTTCAGCTTTCCTGCTTGGTGCCAGTAATGTTGCAGGAGGTAATCTGCCCTTAGGGGCGGTATTTTATGCCGCAGCACTTAAACTTGCCGGTGCGAAGCTGTTGGTTGCAGCGGCTGTCATTTTTGGTACTGCCGTGCATGGTTCTTTAGAACAGGTGTATATCAATGCGGCTTGTATGCTGGTATTCAGTGTTCTATGCATACCGGTGAAAGACTCGGGATCAAGAATGAATATCAAAGCAGCGGGTCTTCTGTTTGTTTCGGTTCTGGTACCGCAGATGATGCTGGCCGGTCTGCGGGGTTTTCTGCTTTATGATATTCTGAAAGGCGTATTCAGTGCTTTCATAGCATTTGTAGCGTATTTTATTTTCCGTTTTTCCATTCCCGTCATGGCGGGTATCGCTAAGAAAATCCTTCTGACAGGAGAAGAAGCCATCAGCATTGCCATTACTGTGGTCCTTGTCGTTTCCGGAACAGGTATAATGCAGATCTTCGGCTTTTCTATCAGAAATATTCTCTGTGCGGTTCTACTGATGATTTTCAGTTTCAAGTGCGGAGCTGGTGTCGGAGCGGCATCCGGAGTTGCTATAGGTTTGATCACAAGCATCTCGACACAAACCACTCCCGCCATAACAGGTGCGTATGCTCTATGCGGTATGATGGCCGGGATTCTTGGTAATCTTGGTAAAGCAGGATCAGCTCTTGGTTTTTTGATGGGAAATATGATTTTGGCAGCTTATCTGAACGGTGCTGCGGAAACGATGTTCTATCTGAGGGAGATCATCATCGCAGCAATTGTGTTCTTTATTATACCCAACAGACTGATCAACAGGATTACGGCATCCTTTAGCAGGGATTCGATATTGTCGGCAGATAGTAAGGGTTATTCAAACAGAATAAGGAATATTACAGTGGAGAAGCTTGAAAAATTTTCGAAATCCTTTTTAGAGCTTTCAAAAACCTTTGATGAAATTACAGAGACCAGAATGCCATCGGGAAAGCAGGACATCAGTGTACTTTTTGACAGAGTTGCCGACCGGATATGCCGTGATTGCAGTCTTTGCATGTATTGCTGGGAACGAAATTTTTATGATACCTATCAGATTATATTCAAAATTGTGGAGACTCTTGAGGCAAAGGGGAGAGTAGAGGAAGCTGATATCCCGGAATACTTTCTGGATAAATGTGCAAGAATAAATGATTTTGTCCTTGCAGTCAATAATATGTATGAGCTCTTCAGGATGGGAATCGTGTGGAAGAGTAAACTCAGTGAAAGCCGTGGAGTCATAAGCAGACAGTTTGAAGGTATGTCCAGAGTGATTGCCGGTCTTGCAAATGAGATCAATACCGATGTCAGCTTCATCAGTTCACTGGAACAGGAAATCACAGCGGTATTGCAGCATGCCGGAATGAAAGTAAAAGAGGTTATTGCTTATAAAAACAACTGGGGAAAATTTGAGGTGCATATTCTTCACAGCGCTTGCGGCGGTGCAAGAAGCTGCATTAGCGTCCTGGAAAGGACAGTATCTGAAGCGGTTGGCAGAAAAATGATGCGAGAAAATGAAAATTGCTGCAAGGACCGGGATGGAAGCTGCAGTCTAAAATTTGTTGAAGCTGAAAATCTTAAGCTGGCAACCGGAATCGCCAGGCTGGCGAAGTACGGAAGTACTGTTTCCGGAGACAGCTTTACTTTCTTGAATAACGGTAATGGTAAATACACCCTGGCCCTAAGTGATGGTATGGGGTCCGGACATAGAGCTGCAGCTCAGAGCAAGGCGACGGTGAATATGCTTGAAAGCTTCATCGACGCAGGGTTTGATAAGGATATGGCAGTTAGCTTGATCAACTCTGTGCTCGTGCTTAAGTCCGGCGAAGAGTCGTCCTGTACGATCGATATGTCCATAATCGACTTGTTCAATGGTGAGGTAGAGTTTGTCAAAATCGGAGCCGCACCTACCTATATAAAGAAAAATGGCAAAGTGGATATGATAAGGTCTGCGTCGCTGCCGGCAGGAATACTGCCGGGCATTGATGCCGAACTGGCTCACAGATGTGTTGAGGGGGGCGACATGATTATTATGGTGACTGATGGCATTATAGACAGTTTGTGTGGTGATGAGTCCGGTGACCGGCAGCTGATCAAATTGCTGCAGGAGCAGGATAGCCTTAATCCTCAGCAGATAGCGGACAGTATACTGGAGGAGGCTAACAGATGTTGTGATGGTAAGCCCTGTGATGACTTGACTGTATTGGTAGCAAAGGTGTGGGATAAACCGGGATAATGACATTCAAAACGAGGGCGGTGATATGCTTCCGATCCTGGGAATTAGGTAGTGCGGGCCGGGGAAATGATTGTATAGAACGGTTCTTTTTTGCGAACGATATACATTGGAGAAACAGAATAGCAAAATGTGAAAATTGTAGTTTGCGGAGGAGAATATGGTAGCCGGAGATGCAAAGAGAGTTGTTGTTATTAAAAATATTTCATCCGATCTGATCGAGGAGGCCATCCTGATACTAAAAAGCGGGCCCGGAGTGGAGAGGCACGCCCACATAGATACATTGACCTGTGATGGGTCAATAGCCAGGGATCACCATATACTGAAAGAGGCAGAAAAAATTATCAACCAATATATTCTGGAAAACGGATTAGTCCGAAAACCGGGAAGAAATCAACTGAGAGGCAGGAGATTTTCCCGCATCAATCTCTCAGTCAACACCTTGATCAATATTTTGCTCATGATGGCTATCGGATTTTTGCTGCTGGTTGTCAGTAGAGTGTTTTGAAATTCAATGCTTGCACAAATCTTTTCATTGTGATAGAATAACTCTTCGGAATCCTTGCTCTGTACTCAAGTTACAGAGCCGTTTAGTCCAGAAGGAGGTGAAAGTCGAATGATGAACAAATATGAATCAATATTCATCATCAATCCCGATGTTGGCGAAGAAAATATTAAGGCACTTGTAGAAAAATTCAAGAACCTGCTTGAGACTTCAGCACAGCTGGAAAGCATTGATGAATGGGGAAAGAGGAAGCTTGCCTATGAGATTGCCGATAAGAATGAAGGATACTATGTTCTTGCCAATTTCAGTGCGGAGTCCGAGTTCCCGCGTGAGCTTGAGAGAATTTACAAGATCACAGACGGAATCATTAAGTTTATGATTATCAATAAAGAAAAATAAGGTGATTGTATGAATAAGGTTATTTTAATGGGCAGGCTGACAAAGGACCCTGAATTGCGATACACCAGCGCCAATAATACGGCCGTATGCAGTTTCTCACTTGCGGTAGACAGGAGATTTTCCAAGCCCGGTGAGGAAAGGCAGGCAGACTTTTTTAATATTGTTGCGTGGAGGAAAACAGCAGAATTTTGCGGCAAGTACTTTACCAAAGGCTTAAGAGTGGTGGTTGTCGGGAGTTTGCAAAACAGGACATGGGACGACACGGAGGGCAAGAAGCATTATATCACCGAAGTCATCGTGGACGAGGCGTATTTTGCTGAAAGCCGCAAAAGTGAGGGCGGAGCGCCTTCATACAGGCCGTCAGGCCCGACCTCCTCTTCAGGCGGCGGACAACCGGATGGTGGTTTCTATCCTATGGATGAGGATGATGAGCTGCCATTTTAATCACCTTGAAATGCAATGATGAATACGGTGTGTATTTTATTCAAAGAAAGGAGGCGTTTTAAATGCCAGGTGGAAGAAGAGATAATAAAGGCGGTAACAGAGACTCGTATGACAAGGGCGAAGGCAAAGGCGGCATGAGAATGAGAAGAGCCAGAAAAAAAGTTTGCTCTTTCTGCGTAGATAAGGTTACTGATATAGACTATAAGGAAGTTGCAAAAATAAGAAAGTATGTTTCTGAAAGAGGGAAAATACTGCCCAGGAGAATTTCCGGTAACTGTGCAAAGCACCAGCGTCAGCTGACGGTGGCCATTAAGAGGGCAAGAGTAGTTGCATTGCTGCCTTATACAGCGGAATAAGCACTAGCAGGATTGCCGCATAAAACATAAGCATATAAAAAAAGCAGGAGAGAACCCTGCTTTTTTGTTACTCTATTATGTAGTTAGCCTCTGGAACTGTTCCCTGACTATGAACTGTACCTGTTGTTATTTTTTTACATAGTAAACGGCCGGATATCTAACTTATTAATCCGGCCGTTACCCTGCTCTCCCAGAGCAGTCATAGGATTTGGTCTGGTCCAATCGTACTACCTCTTACTTCCCTTACCATGGTTCCTGGTCCTTCTGCTAATATTTCCTTTGGACTCATTCCCTTCCTGGTAATTATTTTAACAACTCCGGTGGTTGTACTATATATCTACCCGCACTGGTGAGCCCTAAACATCATTTCAAAAAAACATTATCAATTCTACTAAACTTATAGAGGATGGGATATTTGCATGATAAGAAGTACATGTTCCAGTTGGAAAAAACTCTTTGAAGTGTTATGATATATATGCACGTATCAGCGCTAATCAAACCAATCAATGATATACGAGGTTTAAATGCAAAGAATAGGTTATCTTGGACCAAAGGGTACTTTTTCATATGAAGCGTTGAAGAAGTATTCGGTTGAAATGGAATATACCGCGGTTGACTTCCCGTCAATCCCAGAAATACTAATAGCGGTGCAGAAGCAAGCGATAGATGAAGCAGTTGTGCCGATAGAGAATTCTATTGAGGGAGCGGTGAATGCAACGCTGGATATGATAGCGCAGGAATCAGACCTGCTGATAAAAGCAGAGTTGATTATCCCTATCAGAGAGCATCTGTTGGTAAAAAGCGGAATAGATATTGCGAAAGTGAAGTATGTACTTTCGCATCCGCAGCCACTTGGGCAGTGCAGAGATTTTCTGACGAAAAAGCTGCCATATGCACAAACAAGAGCGGTTTACAGCACAGCGGCCGCAGCCGAAGAAACGGCAAATGGTTCGGGAGACTGTGCCGCGATAGGTTCCTTTACAGCAGCAGAGGCATATGGCCTTGAGATTGCACAAAAGGACATCCAGGACTATGACAATAATCACACCAGATTTATTGTGGTTGGGCAATCCGATGCTGTGAGAACAGGCCGGGATAAAACCTCCATCGTTTTCTCTACTGCAGACGAACCGGGAAGCCTTTATAGCATACTGGGAATATTTAATCTGTGGGGTATCAATCTCAGCAGGATTGAGTCCCGACCGGCAAAGAACAAGCTGGGAAGGTACATTTTCTTTGTGGATCTTATCGGGCACAGGGATGATGATGATTTAAGGGATGCTCTGACGATGGTGAAAAGAAAGACATCATTTTATAAATTTTTAGGTTCTTATCCTCTGTACCGGGACTAGATAATTACATGCCGCTCTCCTCTCATTGCCATACGAAATGACGGATTTTGTGTGGGAAATGGGATAAACTGGCATCTTGTGCTATAATGGAAAGAGGAAAGCATAAGGAGTGATTGTGATGGCGGTACAGGAGAAGGAATTAGACATTACAAGGAATATCAAACTGATTGAATGGCTGAAAAGTGAACTGCTTACGGATCTGGCAAATTTATTCAGAGTATTGGCAAAGGGCGTCCGGGAGGAAATGCACGAGGCTGTATCGGAGATTTTATCAAATATCATTCTGATCAGCTACCTTCTGGGAAAACGCCTGGGGATTAGCTACAATGCCATTGAGCTGAAGATACATAGCAAAGTAAAGCTCGGACTTGTTGAAAACCATGATGTTGAAAAGTATTATGGCGATTTGTCCGAATTGTCGCGGCATTTGGGCAGTTTCAGAAGAAAGGAGAAATGAAGGGGTAAATAACTTTCCCTTCCGTATTCATGGAAAGTAAAAAATTTCTTGGACTTTTTATCCCACGGGCAAGTTTTTATCTTTGGGTCATATTACTGCTTGTGTTAGTCATCGCTACATTGGAATGGCGCATCGCCATACCATGTTTTCTTCTGCTTGCATTTCTCACATATTATAACATCAGCTCAAATCACAAGAGAAAAGAAGCAATAACCAGCTACATTGAAAACCTCAATTTCAATATCGATACTACTACAAAGGACACACTTTTGAATTTTCCAATGCCTCTTGTGGTAACAGAGTTGGATGGTTCTATTGTCTGGTACAATTCATCCTTCAAGAAGATCTCTGAGCAGCGGGATGTTTTTGAAGAGGTGATCAAAACATTTGTCGATGAGCTTAACACGGACAAGCTCAAGGCAGAAGGAATTACTGACAGCACTGCAAGTATTTCAAAACAGGTTGCATTGAATGGAAGACACTACAAGGTGTTGTGCAATATGGCCGGGTTTGAGAAGAAATCCGTTACAGGCAGTTATATACTGATACTGTATTTTATTGATATTACCGATTTTATTGAATTAAAAAAGTCCTATGCGGATGAAAAAATCATGACAGGAATTTTTGTAATAGACAATTATGACGACCTGATGCAGAGCATGGAGGACTCCGCCAGACCTCAGATGCTTGCGGAGATTGAAAAAAAGGTGCTACAATGGGTTTCCTTTTCAAATGGGATTATTAAGAAATATGAAAGAGATAAGTATCTTTTCCTTTTTGAATATAAGTATATGAAAGAGCTGGAGGAAAAGAAGTTTGAAATTCTCGATACCATCAAAGAAATTAATGTCGGCAACAAAATACCGGTAACATTGAGTCTGGGTTTTGGGCTTAATGGAAAAACACCGTCGGAAAATCTCCATTCTGCCGCAGCGGCCATCGATGTTGCATTAGGCCGCGGAGGTGATCAGGTTGTTGTGAAAAACGGGGATAGCTTCAGCTTTTTCGGTGGAAAGACAAGGGAGCTTGAGAAAAGAACGAAGGTGAAAGCAAGGGTCATCGCCTATGCACTGCGGGAACTGATCGACCAGTCGCCATTTGTTTTGATTATGGGACATGAAAATGCTGATATCGATTCACTTGGAGCTTCTCTTGGACTTTACAGAGTTGTGAAAAGCAGGGGAAAGAACGCGTTTATTGTACTGAATAAGGTGAATCCAACCATCGAAAGCCTTGTTTCGAAAATCCAAAAAAGTGATGAGTATGATAATCTGTTCATTAACAGAAATGATGCCCTCGATATCGTCAGCAAAAAGACGCTGCTCATTATCGTAGACACCCATCGTCCCAGCTTTACAGAAATGCCCGAGCTCATCGATATAGCAGGACAGGTGGTCACAATAGACCATCACAGAAGAGGCGCCGATTACATTCAGGATACAGTACTGACCTACCAGGAGACGTACGCTTCATCTACCAGTGAGCTGGTAACGGAAA
Organism: Bacillota bacterium; assembly: GCA_023435925.1. GTDB lineage: Bacteria > Bacillota > Clostridia > Acetivibrionales > DTU013 > JAEZLF01. The sequence continues at coordinate 6,932 of JAEZLF010000124.1, read as the reverse complement.
TACTCCAATACATCGATGAAAAGCTTAAGCTCAATCCTGTTGAAGCAGAGGCCCTTTTTGCGGGAATTGTGGTTGACACAAAAAACTTTACATTTAAGACAGGTGTCAGGACCTTTGAAGCGGCATCCTATCTGAGAAGGCACGGGGTGGATACTGTGGCGGTCAAACAGCTTTTTCAGAATGATATTAAGACCTATACCAATATTTCCGATGTTGTAAAAAATGCAGAAATTCTACAGAATGAGATTGCTATATCCCTGTGTCCGGGCGGAACAAAGAATGCCCAGTTGATAGCTGCTAAAGCGGCGGACGAATTACTGAACCTTTCCGGTATTGTGGCAGCATTTGTTCTATCGTCAAATGCCGGTGAAGTTTGGATCAGCGGCAGATCCCTGGGGGATATCAATGTTCAGATGATACTTGAGAAATTAGGCGGCGGCGGCCATCTGACCGTAGCAGGCGCACAGCTGGCAGACATGTCGATTGAGGATGCAAAAGACAAACTGAAATATGCTATAATGGAATATGTGAAAGAGCAAAGCAGGTCTAATGTACAGTGAACAACGTCGGTGACGATGTTCACACGCCACGTTTCAGCGTGGCGCAGGTCGTGTAGCGCAGGGCAAATTCATTTTGCCCGCAGCGAGGGGGGATGGGGGCTTGCCCCCATTGGAAATAGAACAACGAAAGGAATGATATTGCGATGAAGGTTATTTTAAAGCAAGATGTAAAGGGATTAGGTAAAATGGAGGATTTGGTGAATGTTAGCGACGGATATGCAAGGAATTATCTTTTTCCAAGAGGACTTGCAGCGGAAGCGAATGCAGGCAATATTAATGTGATGAATACAAAAAAACAGGCGGAAAAGAGTAAAAGAGACCGGGAGCTGGCTCACGCCAAAGAGCTTGCGCTGAAGGTAAAGGAAACTGTTGTGGTAATCAAATCGAAATCCGGAGAAAATGGGAAGCTTTTTGGTTCAATCACCAGCAAGGACATTTCCGATAAGCTGAAAAGTGACTTCAATATAGACATTGACAAGAAAAAGATTGTTCTGCCGGATCCCATCAAATCCTTAGGAACTACGGAGGTAGAGGTCAAGCTCTATCCGGAGGTCAGTGCAAAGCTTACCGTAAAGACCATACATGAGTAACATTACCGGAGGGAGCCTGAAGAGTGGATATTAGCGCTATAGGGAGAATACCTCCTCACAATCTTGAAGCGGAACAAGCTGTGCTTGGGTGTATGCTGCTGGATTCGGATATCATACCGACCGTTACGGAATTGATCAGGAGTGAGGATTTTTACAGGGATGACCATAGAGAAATATGTGAAGCCATACTGGATCTTTCAGAAAAAGCAGGGCCAATCGATATCATAACCGTTGCCGAGCAATTACAGCTCAGAGGTTCTCTTGATAAAATCGGAGGGCTTGATTATCTGGCCAGCATTTCAAATGCCGTGCCTACTACAGCAAATGCCAGGCATTATGCGAAAATTGTGGAGGAAAAGGCACTGCTAAGAAAACTGATCAAAGCTGCTGCGGATATATCCGGCATGAGCTATGAAGCCACCGAAGAAGCTGAATTCGTGCTTGACAGGGCTGAAAAGAGCATTTTCGATATTTTGCAGAAGCGTAATACCCAGGGGTTCACCCATATTAAGGATGTACTGCTGGAAACGTTTAACCGGCTGGAGGAGCTTTATAACAGTAAAGGCTATATAACAGGCATACCGACAGGTTTTACCGATCTGGACTATAAAACGGCGGGGCTGCAGAATTCCGACCTTGTACTCATCGCGGCCCGGCCCGGTATGGGAAAGACTGCCATGGCACTGAACATTGCACAGTACGCGGCAGTCCAGAAGCACGTTCCTGTGGCAATTTTTAACCTGGAAATGTCAAAGGATCAGATTGTTAACAGAATGCTTTGCAGTGAAGTTATGGTGGACAGCCAGAAAATGAGAACCGGTAAACTGGAGGACGATGACTGGAACAAAATTGCGCAGGCATTGGCGCCTCTTTCCGAAGCACCTATTTATATTGACGATACACCCGGCATATCCGTTATGGATATCAGGGCAAAATGCAGAAGGCTTAAGCTGGAAAAAGACCTTGGCCTTGTAGTCATCGACTATCTCCAGCTGATGCAGGGAAGGGGAAAGACAGAAAACAGACAACAGGAAGTTTCGGAAATCTCCCGTTCATTAAAAATACTGGCAAAGGAACTGAATATACCTGTTGTGACTATGTCGCAGCTCAGTCGCGGTCCTGAATCCAGAACCGACCACAGGCCGATGCTTAGTGACCTGAGGGAATCCGGAGCCATTGAGCAGGACGCGGACATTGTTATGTTTCTGTACAGAGATGATTATTATAATCCGGAGACGGAAAAGAAAAATGTTGCAGAGGTCATTATAGCGAAGCACAGAAGCGGTTCCACCGGCACGATAGAACTTAGGTGGTTTGGCGAATATACGAAATTTGCAAATTTAAAGAGGGATGAATATAGCAAGCAATATTGAACGGAAATTACAACAGAAAGTTCTTGATACGATTCGGACCAATCGTCTGATAGAACAGGGAGATTCGGTGATTGTCGGCGTGTCCGGTGGTCCGGATTCTGTATGTCTTTTACATATCCTTCATTCACTTTCCACCGATCTTGACATAAAGCTTTTTGCCGTACATATCAATCATATGCTTCGCGGCTTGGAAGCTCTGGCGGATGAAAATTATGCCGCCCGGCTTTGCAGAGAGATGGAAATACCTCTTACGGTGAAAAGGGTTGATGTCGCTGCAATGGCGAAAGATCTGGGTATATCCGTTGAAGAGGCCGGACGGGAAGCGCGGTATAAAGAGTTTAGCATATGTGCAGAACGAACCGGAGCCGGGAAAATTGCGGTGGCCCATAACAGGAACGATCAGGCCGAAACGGTAATGATGCATATGATCAGAGGAACCGGCCTGGCAGGACTCATTGGCATGGAATATAAACGGGGACCGGTGATACGTCCTCTTTTGAATATCTATCGAAAGGAAATAGAGCAGTACTGTAAAGAGGCGGCGTTATCACCAAGGACGGACAGCTCCAATCTGGAAGGGGACTTTACCCGCAACCGGGTCAGGCTTGAACTTTTCCCATATTTGAACAAAAATTTTGGAGCGAATATGGTTGATAGCCTTTACAGACTATCGGAGCATGCATCCCAGGATAATGACTATCTTGAGCAATGTGCTGCCGGTATTTACCGGAAATGCATGGAGTCCGAATATGCCGGACAGGTCAGCCTGAGACTGGAACAGCTACAGTCACTTCATCCGGCGATCTTGGTCAGGGTTCTGAAACGGGCTATTTGTGATATTGCAGGCAGCAGTAAGGGGATTGGAAGTGTACATTACCGGACAGTCTATGGGCTGATAGCGAAAGGAAATACAGGAGCTCAGGCAGAGCTGCCGGGAGGAATCAGAGCAGGTATATCTTATGGAGTTCTTACCCTGTCTGCCCAAAATGCAATACAGAAGCAACCTGTTCAGAAACAGCAGCGAAAAAATGTGATGGACCATTTACCTTTTGAGGTATGTATAACAATACCGGGTAATACAATGGTGGAGGAACTGAATGCCAATATAATAACGGACATTGAATCAGCTATTCATGTTGATAAATATGGAAGGATGAGTTATAATTCACTCGTGCAAATTTTTGATTACGACAGTCTCGCCGGGGGAATAAATATAAGAAGTCGTCGGGAAGGAGATATTTTCAGGCCTTTTGGGTCAAATGGAACAAAAAAACTGAAGAAATATTTCATTGACAATAAAATACCTCGTGAGATTCGTTGCAAAATACCACTGATTTGTACCAAAAATGAGGTGGTATGGATTGTGGGATATAAAATAAGTGATAAATTTAAGGTAACTGAAAATACTAAACGTATTCTTAGAATTGAATACAATTGGAGGACTTCATGATGATGGGGGACATTGAGGAAATATTGGTAAGCCGCCAGCAGATCAAGGACATGGTGGAGAAACTTGGTAAAAGGATTTCAGCGGATTATGCGGGAACTGAGCTGGTGCTTGTCGGTGTATTGAAGGGCGGCTTTGTTTTTCTGGCCGATCTGATGAGGGAAATTACAATTCCTCTGGACATGGATTTAATTGCGGTTTCCAGTTATGGTGCTTCGACGAAATCATCAGGAGTTGTACGTATTATTAAGGATATGGACCTGAATGTCGAAGACAAGCATGTATTGATTGTTGAGGATCTTGTTGATACGGGCCTGACACTGAATCACCTGAAAGAGCTCTTTAATACCAGAGGACCGAAAAGTGTCAAAATATGCACTGCTTTTGACAAGCCATCGAGAAGGCTCGTAGATATTAATATAGAGTACGGTGGTATTGAAGTACCGGACAAATTCATTGTCGGATATGGTCTGGACTATGCCGGGAAGTACCGTAATTTACCGGAGGTTTGTACGCTGAAAAAAGAAATTTATGAAAATTCATAGAAAATTTTCAGACATTCGATGATGGTTGGCAGTATTTAGTTCAAATGGTAAGCGTTCATTGTGTTTTAAAAGGGTTTATGTTAATATAATATAATAAATTATGGGAAGGTTCGATTGGAATGACCGGGAGGGAGATATTTGAAGTATTTTAAAGGTTTAAGCTTTTATATAGTAATTTTCGTAATCGTGTTGTTTATACTTACACTCTATACTAGCACAGGAAATACGCAACAGCTCAGTTATACTGAAATGCTGTCTCATATACAGAGCAATAATGTGCAGAGTATAACTTTAAAGGGCGATGAGGCGACAGTCGAGCTCATTAATGCGAATAAAGGATCCAAGAGTAAGGAATACGTAGTAATTGTATCTTCTGTCGATACCTTTACAGAGATGGTTACGGAAGCGTATAACAACAAACTGATTAAGGATTTCAGGGTGGAGCGTCCGCCGTCGGCACCATGGTGGGTTGCTATACTTCCTACGATCGGTCTGATTGTTGTGTTTGTTATATTTTGGGTTTTCTTCCTCCAACAGTCTCAGGGAGGCGGAGGCAACAGGGTGATGTCCTTCGGGAAGAGCCGTGCGAAAGTGAATACCGACGATAAGAAGAAGGTAACCTTTGAGGATGTCGCAGGAGCAGATGAAGAAAAGGAAGAATTGAAGGAAATCGTAGAGTTCCTCAAAGCTCCAAAGAAGTTCATTGAGCTTGGCGCCAGGATTCCAAAGGGAGTGCTGCTTGTGGGACCTCCCGGAACCGGTAAGACGTTGCTTGCAAAGGCTGTTTCCGGAGAGGCTGGAGTTCCGTTTTTCAGTATCAGCGGTTCTGACTTTGTTGAAATGTTTGTTGGTGTTGGTGCTTCCAGAGTCCGAGATCTGTTTGAACAGGCAAAGAAGAGCGCTCCCTGTATCGTATTCATAGACGAAATCGATGCAGTCGGACGCCACAGAGGAGCAGGTATGGGCGGCGGTCATGACGAACGGGAACAGACGCTGAATCAGCTGCTTGTCGAGATGGATGGTTTTGGTGTGAATGAGGGGGTTATTATCCTTGCAGCCACCAACAGACCGGACATACTGGATCCTGCCTTGCTTAGGCCTGGAAGATTCGACAGAAGAGTATATGTTGGTTTGCCTGATATTAAGGGAAGGGAACAGATACTGAAGGTCCATTCAAAAGGAAAACCCCTTGGATCGGATGTCAAGCTTGACGAGTTGGCTAAGAGCACACCGGGCTTTACCGGTGCGGACCTGGAGAACCTTCTGAATGAAGCGGCTCTGTTAGCGGCCCGGAAAAATAAAAAACGCATTGAGATGGAAGAAATAAAAGAAGCAACCTTCAAAGTGGTTGTTGGACCTGAAAAGAAAAGCAGGGTCATGAGCGAAAAGGAAAAGAAGCTCACGGCATATCATGAGGCCGGTCATGCAATAGCGGTCAAGGTTGCTTCGTCTACAGACAAGGTTGACAGGGTGTCCATTATACCGTCCGGCAGAGCAGGCGGTTATACGGCTCACAAGCCGGATGAGGACAAAACCTATCACACCAGGTCGCAGCTTATGGAAGAAATCATTATTGCTATGGGCGGAAGAGCGGCAGAGGATATTGTACTGGGTGAAATCAGCACAGGTGCATCAAGCGATCTCAAGCATGCAAACAGCGTAGCAAGAAGCATGATAACAAAGTTCGGAATGAGTGAGAAGCTGGGCAATATGGTGTTTGACGAGAATGATGAAATATTTATCGGACGTGATTTCGGCCATACCAGAGGATACAGTGAAGAAGTGGCTGCACAGATTGATAAAGAGGTTAAGCAACTGATTGATACGGCCTATGAAAAGACCATATCTATTTTGAAAGAAAATATCAATGTATTGCATCGGATTGCAGATGCGCTGCTTGAGAAGGAAAAGCTGGAAGGCGCCGAATTTGAGTCTTTGTTTGCAGGGACCTGAAATAGCGTATTACAGCGGTATTCGAGTATTGCGGGTAGGTTAGCGGATGCTTGACGAATAAGAACGCATATGGTAAATTTATTTTGGTAAGTTAATCATTGCGGTTTCTTGAACAACGTCACACTCTCCCTCTTTTTAGGTGGGGGTTACCGATTGAAAAAGCTGTCAGTGGTGCTTACAATCCCCCAGGATGCATGGGCGAGCAGATGATGAAGTCATCGACCAGCCCACTGACGTTGTTCAAACGCCACGTTTAGGCGTGGCGCACGAAGTGTAGCGTAGGGCGAATTCATTTTGCCCGTAGCGAGGGGGTATGGGGGCTTGCCCCCAGTAGAAATTGAAAATAAAATAGACCCTTATCAAGAGAGGTGGAGGGACTGAGCCCTATGAAACCCGGCAACCGGCCTGAAGGCAGCGGTGCCAATTCCTGCAGGATGTTTGATCCTGAAAGATGAGGAATACAT
>JAEZLF010000059.1 GCA_023435925.1 Bacillota bacterium | reverse complement strand
ACGCCCTCAAAGCTTGCTCTGTATTATAAGGTTTCACCCATCCTGATTGATTCAACCAAAACTGTGGAAAGCAGTCGTGTTGCTTCAATGGATATTGTTTTTAAACAACGCCAGTGACAAGTACAATGTCTACTGATGTTGAAAGGACGTGATATGATGGAAGTACTGTATCAAAAAACACTCTATAAAGTCAACCTTGCAATAATGCTGATTGATGATTTTACCGGGAAGACCCTTCATGGGCCAGGCTATTTGTTTTATGCCAACGAAATTGCCGTGCACCCCATCCGAAAGCCCGACGGTTATTTTGTCATTACCGGCTTAAGTTCCGATACGTATTCACTTAAAATAGCCTCTCCTTGGTATTGTACCCATGAAGTGCTTGTCAGTCCGGACAGGCATCCGGATGGAAATGCACCCCTGCTCGTTCGGCTGCATCCCGGAACCGCTTATTCAATGCTTTCAGGCGTTACGGCCTATTCCGGAGCTTTTTTGTCGAAGCAGCAGAAAACGACAGATGTTATCTGCGTTAAGCTGATGACAGAGCTGTCTGGTGGACGTATCAAGCTAAAGAGCGTTCAAAAAAAAGATAAGCCGTCCGGTTTGAGTGTAATCACACTTCAAAATCCCGATGGAAATGACATGACCGGTACCACAATCGCTTTTGGAAACGATAAAGAGAATGCCCCGATGGAGACCGCTGTCCTCGAACGCCGGCTGGAGGGAAACGCTTATGAAACCTCTGCTGATCTGAAAAAAGCTTATTCCTCTGCTACACCTCTTTACAGGGTTTTCAGCGCTGTCACAGACAACAATGGGCAGGTGCTTATCCCTGTTGATTGTGGTAAGCAGACTGAAGCAGATGTTTTTCTGGAGGCTGTTTCAGGTAAAAAAGCAATATACGGCAAAAGGCACTTAACGGCTGGAGTAATTACACGGTATGATGAAGTAATATAACGAGGATAATTTTCTTTTGAACTGAAGCTTTGTAACGATATTTTTCTGGAGGATTATAATATGGGATTATGCGTGTGTGCAGGAGCATCCATGATGTGCAGCTTTGGGGCTGCTCCATCTACCTTGATGGTTACGCCAGAAGCACAGACACTTACATCAACACCGATTGCTACCATTATGGACAATATTCCAATGAAAAACATTCTTCCCTTCGGGGTATGCACATCAATGGCGAACCCCGCAGTTGCGGCAGCTACGGCAGCCGCACTTGGCGTACTGACGCCACAGCCGTGCATGCCGGTGATACCCGCTCCCTGGATGCCGGGCTCACCGACAGTACTTATAGCGAATAAACCCGCTCTGAACAATTCCTGTACGTTGATGTGCGCCTACGGAGGCTCCATTACTCTCGTCAATCCGGGCCAATCCACAATCATGGTGCCCTAGATCGAGGGGCAAAAGAAGCATCTCCTTCCCTATCCTGGGAAGAAGCCGCCAGCTTTTGCACCCGCCGTGGTTTTTACACCGTCTGCAATGTCTGTCAGCAGGTCAGTGTAGCTGTCTACCAGCTTCAATATAAAGCCGAAGTAAAGATCGATGGACTGAAGGGCTGCATCCTCACCCGCACTTCTAAGAAGGATCATATTGTATTTCATATAGATGGAACCACTCTCTTCAGCCAATCCGAACGCTCCTACAGGCATATACGGATTCAGAGCGGAAACTGCCATATACAGTTCATTGAAGTATTGAGGCTTGATGTCCTCTTTGATGGTTGCATAGATCTGCAAAATATTGACTCCATTCTCCTCAACCTCTTGCTCCTGGATCGGCAGAAAGTAAAACTCAAACATGACAGAATCATTTCTGTCACCAATTCCTTCAAATAGAGTGACCAGGCTGTGGATCGGTATTTCCGGGGTAGGCTCACGGAAAACCGTTTTGAACTGCACGCTCTCAAGATATTGCTGGAGCTTCTTAAATATGGAAATCTGAAACTCTAGATTTTTACTCATTATTATCGACTCCTTTATTGATATCATTCTATTTTTATACATTACAAAAATCAAGTCATACCGGCAATTGTGCCCCGTTTTCTTTCAAACATTCGTTTAACCCTTCAACTTCTTGGCAATCTGGGCAGGCACGGGTTTTCCACTCTTTTTGTCGACCTTCAGACCAATATTCGCCATAAGCTTAATGTAGGCAGGATCTTCACCTTCCACCCCATTCTCGTACATCAGATTTGCATATTGCCACATAAGTTCCTCGTACATATCATCTACTGAAATATAGCCTAATGTTTGAATAAATGCACTTCTGACCTTGTCCTCATCAATTTTCATATCCTTTGTGGTCGAGTTTGATTTAAGCTTCTCGACCATTTTATCCAGGTTAATAAACCGGTCAATGGCTTCCTTTTTACGTTTCCTGAAAGCAATAGCACTCACGATTTTACCAACCACGCTAATTCCTGTCCCAATAGCGGCCAGAATGCCTCCGATACCGGCTCCCACACCGGTTAAAGTCGCGATACCGCCTGCAAGGCTTGCCGCACCGGAAGCCGCCTGAAAACCGCTGTTGACAGCCGCCATTCTCTCGTTGACCAGCGCAACTCTGCTAATCTGTTCAAATTGATTTTTCTCCTCTGCCGATACATCTGTCCTTTTTCTGTATTGTTCCATTTCTGCCTGTATATCTTTTTGGTGCTTGACATGTGAAACCAACCCGACTCCACCGGCTGCAAGATTTATGGCTCCGATACCTACACCAAGTACCGTACCTACCGTACCGGCCACTTGTGCGGCTGTTGCTGCACCACTGGCAAGTGCGCTTCCCGATGAAGCAAAAGTGCCAACTGTTTTTGCCACATGTCCAGCTACTCCGGCTCCTTCTTTCAATACCCCAAGAGCATTTGCACCAACATTCAGTCCTCTCTCCGCAGCTTCTGATTTCGTATAGCTGCCGTCTTTGAGATCCTGAATTCCCTGATATACGGCTACTCCTTTTTCTGCTGCCGACAGCACTCCGCCGGCTGCCTGAACCGGATTGGAAAATGCACCGGCTGCATCGCCAACCGAACTATTACCCAGCCAACCCGCTGCCTTACCCACCACTCCAGCTCCGCCGCTTAATATAGTCGTTGCCAGCGAGCCATAGCCCAAGATCGATTTCGGGGTGTCTCCCGCTTTTTTGCCTTCAAAATGTACGGCATCACTGACAGCATCTCTTGCGGGTCTGGCAGGTCTTCTTGCTTCACTGGGCACCTTCTGCCCACTTCCGCTTTCTGCCGTTGATTGTTCCACTGCCTGATCCGGCGATACAGGCGCGGGCTCCGTTTGTTTCTCAGACAATCCTTCAACCGTTTCTTCGCCCTGTGCTTCAACCGTTTCTGCGCCCTGTGCTTCAACCGTTTCTTCGCCCTGTGCTTCAACCGTTTCTTCGCCCCGTGCTTCAACCGTTTCTGCGCCCTGTGCTTCAACCGTTTCTTCGCCCTGTGCTTCAACCGTTTCTGCGCCCTGCGCGTCAGCCGCTGACGTCGATCCTTCAGCTTGTGCCGCCTGCTGCGCCTCGGCCTCTACTGCAACACGTGCAAACCTTGCTGCCTTTGCATATTTATCCCAATCGATTTGATCTCCTGTTATGTACTTCCAGAACTTGAACTTAGACGCTGTCATTTTATCTACAAATTTATCGCGATCCGGTGTATAGGACTGAAGCGCGGTCATCGTATCCGATAGCTTTTTGCGGTCACTCTGAAGGCTGGAAATATCTGTTCCATTTTCAATCAGATATACCGAGAGAAGTTGGGCTCTCAAAGGAAGATTTTCAACGAAGTTTTTAACAAAAGAATTTTTCTTCTCTCCGGCTGTAGTGGTCAGCCAGTTCATAATACCCTGAAGGCCTTGCTCGTCCGGATTCTGCTCCGGTTCCTGCAAATCAGCCGATGCCGTTTCATTAAAATATCCATTACCTATTTCTTCCTGAATGGTCGCCGCAACAGCCTGAAGATCCATTTCTTCCTTCTGATCTTCACTTATTACATTCGCTTTCACGCTGTCCTGTACTTTTGCTTTTACCGCACCAGCACGTGATTTTACTAAATTATACACTCCGCTCGGCATAATACCGCCTCCTTCAATATAAATTCCTATTCATCAAGTAAATCTCCGTAGCCTCCCATATCCTGCCGCATAATCACTTTCCCGGCCTTTGAAAGCTCCTGCTTCAGAGCTCTGAGTATATGGCCCATGGTCAGGTCACCATTCGCTGCGGCAGCCAGGAAGCTGGCTGATAGTGCAATATTTTTAATGTTACTGCCAGACAATTCAAACCGTTCTGCAAGAAAGTCAAAATCGATCCCATTCTCCATTGGAATCCCCGGAGGGAATACCTTCTGCCACAAGAGCTTTCTGGTTGCACACCCGGGCATCGGGAAATTGATGATATACTTCAGCCTTCTCCTGTATGCTTCATCAAAATTCTGTATCAGGTTTGTTGCCAATATTGTGATTCCTTCATATTCCTCCATTTTCTGAAGAAGATAGGAGGTTTCCGTATTTGCGTATTTATCGTGGGCATCCTTCACTTCAGAGCGTTTTCCAAACAAAGAGTCCGCCTCATCAAAGAAGAGAATGGCACTGGTCTTTGCAGCTTCATCAAATACCTCCCGCAGATTTTTTTCTGTCTCTCCGATATATTTACTGATGGTCTGTGAAAGATCCACTCGATACATCTCCAGTTTCAGTTCATTGGCCATAACCTGAGCCCCCATGGTCTTACCGGTACCGGGGGGTCCATAAAACAGCATGCTCAGCCCTCTGCCATACGGCAGCTTTTTGTCAAACCCCCAGCTATTATATACAACATGGCGGTATTGGATCTGGTTGCAGGCTTCTCTCAGCAGCTTTTTCTGATCTTCAGGGATGATCAGGTCATCCCAGCCAAACGCCGGAGTAATCTTTGTCGCTTTCCTTTCCAGTTTGTGGGAGGCCTGGCTGATACACACCCGGTAGAGTGAATCCTCATCAATCACTCCCGCACCACTAAGCTCCGCTTCAAGTCCCGTTTCCTGCAGCACCTTGGAAATCTGTCCGGGTGTAAATCTGAATTTGTTGGAAAGCCCTGTAAGATCAACGGTATCAGCCAGCTTATATTTCCTTGATAGCTGCTGCCATAAGCCCAATCTCTCTGCATTATTGGGAATCTCAAGAGGAAATGTCAGCATTGTATACGGAATATCCTCCTCCAGAGGTTTCCATTCGAGCTCCGACAATATGAACAAAACTCTTACATGCCTGGATACCCTTAGGAGTAATTTTGCCGCCGCTTGCTCCCCCAGCCTTTCATCCTCCTGATCCAGCAGCATGTGGAAGTTGCACAGGCAAAGTGCTCCACGGTTGAGTATCGTTTCACACACAAAAGTGTCAATAACCTTCTCCGCCTCTACCTCATCCAATGGCACAGCTTGCATATCGGCCATGACCACCGGAATACCGATATGCTTAAATAAGTGCCGCAGCTGGAGCCTTTTGCCGGAACCCTGAGGACCATGAAGATAGAATGCCGTCCCCTTTGAGCCCGTATACAGATCCGGTGTACCCATCAGTTGATTCACACAGTTTCTCAGCCGCTGCTGAATATCAATGTCAACTAGCAGCTCCGGCAGCTCCTCCGGCATCTCGACGCTGTAATACTTTTCAATCCGGTCCTCAAACATCACAGTACCTGTCAAGAATGAGTACATTCTTTCACACAATCTCATGGACCGTGAAAGCCTTGACCGGGTCACATCCTCTCTTTTCGGATCATTCATAAAATATCTGAAAAGCTTGCAGTCCAGCTGCATAATGTTTTCCGCATCGTCGTCGATATCACCGAGCAGCATATACAGTG
>JAEZLF010000085.1 GCA_023435925.1 Bacillota bacterium | reverse complement strand
AAAATCAGGTGTTTCGGTTTTTACAATAGAAGATATTGATATGTATGGGCTCAGGGCGATCGTACAAAAAGCCATAAATGTTGTTGAAGAGAACACGGAGGGCTTTCATCTGAGCTTTGATATGGATGTTGTGACACCGACTGATGCACCTGGAGTGGGAACCCCCGTCAAAGGCGGATTGACCTACAGAGAGGCTCATCTTTTGGCAGAGATGCTTTCTGTAAGATCCAAGCTTGTCTCGATGGAATTTGTTGAGGTGAATCCGATCCTGGACCATGCAAATATGACAGGAGAGCTTGCAGTATCTCTGATTTCTTCAGTACTGGGAAAGAGGGTCTATATCTGACTGCCCATATTAGCAGACAGGCTGTATAGCGAAGAAATAAGAGGCTTTTTTGACAATATATTCTGGCGGCTATGGGGCTGCTCGGACAAATATATCTTGAAATTGCAGTGAGAATAATGAAGAATGATCTGGAGATACGCTGATGGACCCAAAGAATAAGTTTGAACAACGTCACAGATGCGAATAAAATAGAAAATATGGAGGTAAGGGCTATGGCAAAAAGCGTGAATGAAAGGATATCTGATTTACGAAAAAGTATGGGTAAGAATAATCTGGATGCTTATATTATTCCGAGTTCGGATCCGCATATGAGTGAATATGTGGCGGATCACTGGAAGGCGAGGAGCTGGATTTCCGGATTTACCGGCTCAGCCGGCACTTTCGTAGCAACCGCGAATGAAAGCTGCCTCTGGACAGACGGAAGGTATTACATTCAAGCTGAGAAGCAGTTATCTGGTACCGAAGTAAAACTGTTTAAGATGGGTAACCCCGGAGTACCCACCTATACGGAATGGATCGCAGATACGCTGAAGAATGGAGAATGTGCAGGATTTGCCGGAAAGACCACCGCAGTTTCCGTGTTTAAGGATATGGAAAGGAAATTTGCTTTTAAGGGTATCGCAATCGATAAAAGCCATGACCTGGTAGAAATGATCTGGGAAGACAGGCCGGAGATTCCCGCTGCAAATATCTTCTCCCATGACCTCAAATTTGCCGGGCTGTCTGCCAAAGAAAAGATCAGCAAGGTCAGAGCCGAAATGAAAAAGGTAAACGCTGCTTACTATCTCATTAGCAGCCTGGATGACATTGCATGGCTGTTTAATATCAGAGGGGATGATGTTCCCTATATATCGGTTACAATTGCATACGCATTGATATCGGTTACTGACGCATACCTGTTTATTAACCCGAAAAAGGTTCCGGCAGAGGTAAAGGAAACGCTGAATGTAAACAGTGTTGAGGTTCTGAATTATGAGGATGTGCAGAAGAAGCTCGGAACGCTTAATGCAGGCGAGAGTATTGCTTTTGATCCTAAGAGAACAAATTGCTGGCTGTTTGATTCCATACCCGCTGAATGTAAGAAGGTCGAGGTCGATGAGATCACTACTATTTTAAAGGCAGTGAAAAACGATGTTGAAATTAAAAACTTTGAACAGTGTCAGATTAGCGATGGTATTGCAATGGTCAAATTCCTGTACTGGCTCGAAAAGAATATCAGTAGACAGGAAATAACTGAAATTACTGTATCAGATAAGCTCAAGGAACTAAGGGCACAGCAGCCGGATAACATTGGTTCAAGCTTTGCCACAATTGCGGCGTATAGGGATCATGGTGCCATGATGCATTATTCCGCTACTCAAGAAAGCCGGTATGTTCTTGAAAATAAAGGGCTGATGGTGCTGGATTCCGGAGGGCAGTATCTGAGTGGTTCAACAGATATTACCCGTACAGTTGTTTTTGATGAGGTGTCTGAGGAAGAAAAATTTGATTTTACAATGGTATTAAAATCACACATAGCTCTTACATCGACTAAATTCCTTTACGGTGCAACCGGATCCAACCTGGACGTACTGGCACGGAAGCCTTTGTGGGAAATCGGCCTGGACTACAAATGTGGCACCGGTCATGGCGTCGGATACTGCCTGAGTGTTCATGAAGGGCCCCAGAGCATCAGTCCTATACCGAATACGACCAAATTGGAAAAGGGTATGAACATTACAATAGAACCTGGAATATATAGAGAAGGAAAGCATGGCATCAGAACAGAAAACATGGTTCTTGTGGTGGAGGATGAAAAAACAGAATTCGGTCAGTTTATGAAGTTTAAACCGATGACCCTCTGTCCGATCAGTCTGAAGGGCATTAGACAAGAAATGCTGTCAGAGCAGGAAAGAGGCTGGCTGAACGACTATCACCGCAGAGTATACGAGACCCTTTCACCTCGCCTTGACGATGATGAAAAAGCCTGGCTGAAAGAGAATACCCGCAGCATATGATCAATTACCGGTATTTGATAAAAAGGGTTGACGGATTACTTACGATGCTTTAGACTTAGGTAGAAAGAGCTGACGCAGCGGATATAAATGGGATTTATAGAACGGGGCATATCAGTATAATGGATATGTCCTTTTATTTTTGTAAGCTCAGTGAGGCCGGATCATACAGATCGGCGTTATGTTATGGTTTTGGAAGGAGAACGTAAGTGAAATTTGAGGACTTAAATATTTGCACACCAATACTCAAGGCGATAAAAACAGAGGGATATACAGCGCCAACCCCAATACAGGAGCAGGCCATACCTGTCATACTTGAAGGCAGAGACCTGGTCGGGTGTGCTCAGACAGGCACCGGAAAGACAGCGGCTTTTGCCATGCCAATACTCCAGCTGCTCTATGAACAGCAGCAGGAGTTAAAGTTTCGTAGGACTGCCAGAGAGATCAAAGCGCTGATACTCACTCCAACAAGAGAGTTGGCTGTTCAGATCGAGGAAAGCCTGGAAGCCTATGGCAGGCATACCGGGTTAAAATATGCAGTGATATATGGCGGTGTATCTCAATTACCGCAGACAAAAGCGTTGAAGGCAGGAATCGATATCCTTGTGGCGACACCGGGCCGGCTTCTGGATCTGATCGGTCAGGGCTTTATAAAGCTGGATGCCGTAGAGATTTTTGTACTGGATGAGGCTGACCGCATGCTGGATATGGGCTTCTCTCACGATGTAAAGAGAATCATCAAGCTGCTGCCGGATAAGAGACAAACACTCCTTTTTTCGGCGACGATGCCAGATGAGATTACCAGACTGGTAAACTCCATTACACAGGAACCCGTAAGGGTGGCAGTTACTCCGGTCTCATCGCCGGTAGAAGCCATTGAGCAGGCTGTCTACTTTGTTGAAAAAAAAGAGAAAAGACACTTGTTGGCGCACCTGCTGAAAGATAAACGTATTGAATCAGCTCTTGTATTTGCAAGAACAAAACACGGGGCGGACAAAATTGTCAGAGATCTTGTAAAGGCCGGAATTCAGGCAAAGGCGATACATGGTGACAAATCTCAGAATGCAAGGCAGCAGGCATTAAACAGTTTTAAGGCAAGGCAGACAAGAGTCCTGGTTGCGACAGATATTGCCGCCAGGGGAATCGACATCGAGGAGTTGTCGCATGTCATCAATTATGATCTTCCCAATATACCGGAAACTTATGTTCACCGGATAGGGCGAACAGGCAGGGCGGGTCTTGGGGGAGTGGCGTTTTCTTTCTGTGATGCACAGGAGAAGGACTATCTGAAGGATATTCAGAAGCTGATATCAAAAAAAATACCTGTTGTGGAGGACCACCCCTTCCTGCCGGGAATGACCCCAACGGATGAAGCGGCAAAGAATCAGCCCGCACATAACCTGTCTGCAAAGAATCAGCCCTCACAGGCTTATCCGGTACAGGTCCGGATTCAACAGACAGGTGCTCGGCCTACGTTGAAAAAGAAACTGAACAGAACCAGGACGCGCTAGTAACGTATTTATTGATCATTTTGCAGGTTGCGAAAATCTCCCGGTGTTACGCCTTCGAACTTCTTAAAAAACCGGGAGAAGCTCTGGTCATTATTGTAGCCTACCGTTTGGGCAATGTCGACGATGTTCATGTTCGTTTGTCTGAGCAGTCGTTTTGCTTCTCCGATTCTCAGGCCGTTAATGTATTCAAGAACATTTTTGCCGGTCTTGTTTTTCACAATACGTCCAATCGAGGAGTATCCCAGCCCTGTACCCACTGCAATAGAGGTTGTGTCAATGTTGGTTCGGTAGTTTTTATGAATATAATCCATAACCTTATCAGCGTGTGATTTGGAAGACTCCATGGAATCGGCCATGTACTGCAGCACGCCGGAGTAGAAGCCTGTCAGCCAAACCTTGATATCATCAAGGGTTTCTTTGGATGCAAGCTTTTGGTAGACGTTATAATCACTGCCGAAAACATCACCTATGTTAATATTCTGCTCTACCAGGAATTTTACGGTATTGCCGATAAGCTGAATGAATATTTGTATGACATTATCGGGTGCAATACCTGAACGGTTTCTGATCATATGTATCAGATCATCAATGGAGCCATACACCTCTTGTCTGGAGCCGAGCTTTAGAAAGTTCAGCAGATGAGTCTCGATTTGGTATGGATAAAAATACCTGGACTCGATTTCTGTAGAATCTTTATAAAAAATAAT
This sequence comes from Bacillota bacterium, assembly GCA_023435925.1. Taxonomy (GTDB): domain Bacteria; phylum Bacillota; class Clostridia; order Acetivibrionales; family DTU013; genus JAEZLF01. The sequence goes on along the minus strand of JAEZLF010000085.1, from coordinate 20,804 downwards.
GCTGCCGCTTCCTTTAACCATGCGGTTTGCCAATGCCTCCTGAGCTTCATTAAAAGAAGTGCTCAATAAATTGAGATCCTTGCAGTATCTTCCTACTCCTATCGTAATGGAGTTGTTCATAACCTTTGCTACTTCTTTCTGTAGCATAACCAGGCTGGAATTCAGCCTTTCATCGGTATTATTAGGGAAATAATGCTCACTGTTAATGACGACGGCGATTTTATTTTTCTCATATAAGACACCATTTACGTGGAAGGAAGGATCTGTTATTTCATCACAAGCTTTTAATATCATCATTTTCATATAGTATTGCTGGTCCGGAGAGTACTTTTCATTGAATAATTCATACCGGTCTATGGCAATAACCGCACAGACGTAGTATGGATAAATAAAGGAAATGCCTGTACTAGTCTTATCGAAGGATGTAAGCTGGCTTGTATTACCCTTGAGCAAATCGGTGATATATTTATCCTGAAGCTCACGCCTGTTCTTTTCCAGAGCGTTGGACAGAGCATCCTCCTGTCTGGCCAATGCATCAAAGACTCTGGACAGGACTGTCATCTCATTGCCTGTACCTTTAAAATCAATCCCTTTGCGCTTCTGGATATCCTGCATTAGCTTCTTTACCGGGTTATACATGCTTCTTGAGAAGAAATAGGAAAAGATGATTCCGGTAAGCATCAATGCAATCAGAACAAGCATAATCCTGTTGAGAAGGGCGCTGGTCTTTCCGAGTAAGCTGTCCAGCGGCAGGGCACCTATGTATATCCAATTGTTGAATTCGGTTTTATAATAGGTCAGCATTTGATTGCTATTATCCATGCTGCCCAAATAAAAGCCTGAGGTCTCATTTGAATTCAATATTTCCTGTATATGGGGAAGATCTGCAATATTTTTGCGAATCAAGCTTTTGTCCTCATGGGATACAACCGTGCCTTCATTATTGATGATAAAAATTGTACCGTCTTTGCTGCCATTCGGCTCATTCATATAACTGTACAGCTCACGTTCAAAAACATTGACTACGATGGCTCCATCATAGTTAATCAATAATGTATTCATAGGAAGGATAAAAGTGATGACATTTTTATTTGTATAGGGATCCTTGTCGATATTATCAAGTAACCGGCTGTTCAACCAGAATGCGCCGATCTGTTCTTTGTTTCTTTCGTACTCCGTAATCCAGCCTGTATCAGTAAAATCCTCTTTTGGTATGATTCCGCGATTTGATGTGATGACATAATCCGCGTGATCCGGATAAATATATATGGAGTTCATTCTGAAATTGATGTTTGCTGTTTCACTTAATATCTGTGTAACCTCCATCAATTTAACCATACTATCCGGATTGCTTTTTATGCTGTGATACCGTTTTATATCGGAAATATCCTGAAGCACTACATCAAGCGATAAACGTATTGTCTGCTTGGTGATGGAGTCAACCAGCTGGTCATTCAACCTTTTGACGGTCTGAAGATTGGCTATGGATGACTTACTGATTTCATTTTCAGAGTATCGGATCACATTATAATAGAATATAAATCCAATAATAATAAATGGAATCACTAAGAAAAGCGAAAATCCCAGGAATGATTTCGTAAGCATTGGAAGCTTCTTCACATTAATCCTCCCAAATACATTGATATGTGATTGTACTTATGAGTATATTAACATAATATGCCTAATTCGGTACAAATACAAGCGGAATATTCACTTTTTGCCATAACCTTCAGAATTTATCATCATTTGTGAGGGTTTGATAATACGCGATTTAACAGATCGTTGACCGTGAATGGATTCATTTTCGAGGTTCATTGTATTATGACAATGGAATATGAGTGCTGCAAATAATAAAAACTGAAGGTTCTGAAAAAAAGGTACTGTATACGAAAACAACTTATGCTCTTACAATAGATTTACAGGAGTTGATGACTTAAAATGTAAGGAGAGATTATCCGACGTGAACATTTCAAGAGTAGCAAAAGTGAATCATTCTACCGGCACCTTGGACTTAGACAAAAAGAATATTTTCTTCTATTTAAAGAGAGACTGGATATTATATACTCTTCTGGTTATTCCGATGGTTTTTTTGTATCTGTTTTTTTACCGGCCCATGTATGGACTGGTTCTTGCTTTTAAGGAGTACAGCATCGCAGGTACGATTGCTGAAAGTCCATGGATAGGATTTGATGTTTTTAAAGAAGTATTTGCCATGAGGGAGTTCCCTCTTATTCTTCGAAATACGCTGGGATTAAATATCCTTGACCTCATTACCGGATTTCCCGCACCGATTATCCTTGCAATCCTTTTAAACGAAGTCAAATCAAAATGGTTTAAGAAAACTTCCCAGACATTGCTTTATCTTCCTCACTTTTTATCATGGGTCATTATTGCCAGCATCATGTATCAGCTTTTTGCCCCATTCTCCGGATTGGTAAACATACTGATTACGAGACTTGGTGGCGAAGCCATACCATTCCTGACAGAAAAGTGGCATTGGGTAGTGACATACAATGCAGTTGGTGTCTGGAGCAGTGTGGGATGGGGTACGATTATTTATCTGGCAGCCATTACGGGAATTAATTCTGAATTATATGAAGCGGCTGTTGTGGATGGAGCGGGTCGTTTGAGGAAAATATGGCACGTTACCCTTCCGGGATTAAAATCGACTATTATTGTGCTTCTCATCATCAATCTCGGCAAGATTATGGGCTCCTCCTTTGAACGAGCTTATAATATGATGAATCCGCTGGTCATGGACGTAGCAAATCAAATCAGCATATTTGTCTATGATGTGGGACTGAAATCCCTGCGATTCAATGTTGCCACTGCTATTGGTTTATTCCAGTCTGTCATTGGATTCGTATTGGTTATTATTACGAATTTTATAGCGAAAAAGGCAGGGGAGCAGGGTATTACCTGAAAGACAGCATTGCTGGATGAGAGGATTACTTTTGGAGGTATGATACGATGAAACATGATATAAAAAACAGGGTATTTGATTTTGTATGTTATTTTCTAGTTGCATTGACAGTAGTGGTTTGTCTGATTCCGTTCCTGCATGTGGCGGCGCTTTCACTCAGCAGTAATGAAGCTGTCATGACTCAGAAGGTTACATTGCTTCCAGTGGAATTTACTCTAAAGGCTTATAAAGAAGTGTTTTCCGAGGAATCCATGATCAATTCACTGTTTCTGACCGTTTGGGTGACACTTGTGTTTTCAGTACTGGGGCTTCTCCTGACGATTATGCTGGCATACCCGCTTTCGAGAAGAGGCTTGAAGGGAAGAGGCATTTTTATGATGCTTATTCTTTTTACCTTCTATTTTAATGCAGGGATTATACCACATTACATTAATATTAATGAACTGGGACTCATGAACAATGTATGGGTGCTCGTACTCCCTCTGGCCCTCAGCCCTTATAATATGATTCTGATGCGAACCTTTATGATGACATCGATACCGGAGAGTATTGAGGAATCTGCAACACTTGACGGCTGTAATCATATGGGAATCCTGCTAAGGATTATCCTGCCTCTGTCAAAGCCGATTATTGCAACGATATTCTTGTTTTATGCAGTGGGTAGATGGAATGCTTTCCAGGACGCTTATATGTATATCACATCAAGAGATATTTTTCCACTTCAACTGAGACTGTACTATCTGGTCAGTGCAGCACAGTCCACGGAAGCATTTTCTGCAGAAGGAAATGCCAATGCTTATGCGCCGGAGGTCATGAAGGCAGCTTCCATTATGTTTGCTACAATACCAATCCTTATTGTCTACCCATGGCTGCAGAAGTATTTTGTAAAGGGTGTTATGATTGGCGCAGTAAAAGGTTAAACCAAATTGCATAATAATTGAGTTGCATAATTCATATTCGACAGGAGGTGAAACAGATGAAATGGACAAAATTCCTGATGATGATTCTCACGCTAGCTATGGTTTTTAGCTTTACAGCCTGTGGAGAAGGGAAGGAAGAAGTAGACGAAGGTACAGTTGTAATATCAGAGGAAGAGCAGCAGGAGGTCATTGAAAAGCTTGCTGAAGAAGCGGCAGCAGTACCGGTTCCTGATGTAGAAGCAGCAGCCAGTGCGGATGCGGCTACACAGGAAAACGATGCGGAGACGGCAAGCGATGAGAAGCTGCTGGGAGAATGGGCGGATATCAATGATGTAAGTCGTTTTGTTATCATAACAAAAAGCGGAGAACAGTATGAATATGAAGATGTGGACGGGAAGTATCAGGGAACTTACAAGGACGGTATACTGACCATTCAGATATCCGATGCGGAAGGTGATACTGCTAAAGTATTCATTGATTCAAAGACCGGAAACATGGTAACCGATTATCTCGGAGACATCTATGAATTCAGCAGAAAGATAGATTAACTGTTTTCTGTCCGTTGTACAGGCTACCCGGTGTGTATTTTATTTCAGTAATAACAACTCCGGTTGTTGTTAAATAAAAATCAGGGAGGTAATTTTTAATGAACCGTAAGATTTCAGTATCAGTCAGTCTTATCCTTGCAATCTTTATGTTGCTCTCCACATTTGCCTTTGGCCTTGTGAAATCCAACATTACCAAGATTGAATTTGATAAGACCGCTATTTCTCTGGAAGTAGGCGCAACCTTTACTCCTTCGGTGACACTGACCCCAAGCTCCGCATTGAAGAACGAATTGAAGTGGACTTCCAGCAATGCTTCTGTTGCTGTAGTCAACTACAATGGCACAATTTCGGCTTTGAAGGCAGGAACTGCAACAATTACAGCAAAGCCTTCATCCGGAAAAGCTTCGGCAACAATTGCAGTTACTGTAACAGCTAAAAAAGCGGCTGTAGAGATCAAAATCCCGATTTTTGAAAGAGGCAGACAGGGACAGCAGGCTGCAGATACCGGCTACTGGGCAAAGTGGATCAAAGCAAAAGTTCTTAAGGATCTGAACATTGATGTGAAATGGGTTCCGATCGCAAGACCGAATCCGGATGGAACAAAAGCGGCATACAATCTGCTTATCGCTTCCAATACTGCACCGGATATCATTACTGAGTACGATGCGTCCAATGGTTATATGGCATGGCTTGGACAGGGCGTATTCCAGGAAGTTCCCATGAGCCTTGTGAATCAATATGCTCCTAACTACGTAAAATATGAAGGCGCTTCTGTTCTTAAGTATGGTAAGATCCAGGGTAAGCAGTGGTTTCTTCCTGCAAAGAGACCAATACCTGTGGATGCCACATTTGTAACCATGATCCGGCAGGATTGGCTGGATAAGGTGGGGCTGGAAAATCCAAAAACAGCGGATGAATATTTCAATGTGTTGTCGGCATTTAAAACCAAAGATCCGGGCAATGTAGGCTCCAGCAAGGTTATCCCGGCTACATTGGATCTCGCAGGAGCAACCAATGCCGCAACTGCAAACTACATATTCAGACCTGCCAACTACTCTAATCTTGAAAAGTATATGTATTCCGATGTTTCACTTCCGGCATTGTCCTGGGAACCGGAAAAGAAACGTTTGCAGTTCCTGAACAGATTATATAATTCAGGCTTGGTAAGCCCTGAGTTTATGCTGGACACCGATGGTTCCAAAGCAAGAACTGCTTTCATGAATGGATATGCGGGTATCTGGGGTGAGTATCTTACTACAGATGCCGGTTATATAGCTGCTCTGAAGAAAGCTGTTCCGACTGCGAAGTTATCCACCTTATATCCTTACACATTAAAAGCGGGTGAGGTTGCTACAAGCTACTACTACACACCGCCGGTAGGTTTGATGAATGGTATTAACAAGAATTGCAAAAATGTTCCTGAAGTTCTGAAATTCCTCGATTGGATGGCTAAACCCGAGAACCTATCTGTTCTGCAGTGGGGTATTGAAGGTAAGACATACGAAGTTAAAGACGGCAAAAAGGTACTTACGGGATACACTGGGGAAGAACAGCTTCTCAACGGCAACAACAAGGACTATTATGCACTGGTTGTTGAAGGTGTTGACATGGGCAGCGATTGGGACAACCTGCAGATTCAGCCTTGCCCAGCCGGCGAAGAATACAGATACCTCATGGAGGACAACTTCAAGTATCTGAGAAAGCCGTTCAACATTGCAGTACAGAATGTATTTATTCCAAAGGTTATCGAAAATCAGACAACGTATGCACCGACTCTGATCACCAAGTATAAACAGTATGCATCACAGCTGATCATAGCTAAACCAAGCGAATTTGAAGCCAAATATGCTCAGTTCAGCAAGGATTACCTTGAAAGCGGATATCAGAAGATACTGGATGAGAAAGAAAAGACATATAAGGAATGGTTCAAGTAATCCAAGTAAAAATTGAAGTTTACAGGGAATAAGCCTATAATAAGCCTATTATAGGCTTATTCCATATTGTGGGGCAGGTTCTTCACACAACTATCATGATTACAGGGGAGAGAGAATAATGCAAAAGCTTCAATTTGATGAACAGCAGATACTGGATACGATTGACCGTGTAGTAAAAAGGACAATGAATATTGACTTTACATGGGACTGGCCGGGCGGCGTCGCGTTTTATGGTGTGTGCAAAGCATGGGAGGTTACAGGCCGGCAGGAATATATTGATATGCTTGTGAAATGGACGGATGAATATATTGAAATCGGTCTGCCGAAATTCATGGTAAATGCCTGTGCCATGGGTCACGCTATGATCACTCTTCATGAAGCAACAGGAGAGCAAAAATATCTGGACATTGCTGTTCAGAAGGCGGAGTACCTTCACAAGGATGCTGTGCGTTTTGGGGAAAATGTATTCCAGCATACGGTGTCCAGTAAAAATGATTTTCCAGAACAGGCCTGGGCGGATACTCTCTTTATGGCCGCCTATTTCCTTCTGAGGATGGGCTTTAAGCTGAATAAAAAGGAGTACATTGAGGATGCGCTCAATCAATACTACTGGCATGAAGAGCTCCTTCAGGACGAAAAAACCAACATCTTTTATCATGCCTGGGACAATGTGAACAAAAGCCACCTGTCCGGGATCTACTGGGCAAGAGCCAATGCCTGGGCTGCATATACAATGGCTCAGGCATATGGAATGCTTAACTATCTGAACCCTATGTGGATGCAGCTGGGAGGAGCTTTAGGAGATCAGCTCAGTGCCCTGGTGAGGCTGCAGTCAGAAGATGGCCTTTGGCATACGATTCTCAATGATGAGTCTTCCTATCCGGAAACATCGGCATCTGCAGGAATTGCGGCAGCGCTGGTTATTAACGGACATCCGCTCCATGCAAAATATGTACAGAAGGCACTGAAGGGTATTCTGCATAATATTGCTGAAGACGGCACGGTAAAAAACGTTTCGGCGGGTACAGCTGTGATGCTGACAGCAGAGGACTACAAAAAGGTGCCGAAAAAACGGATACAGGGGTGGGGACAAGGCTTGACGCTGGCATTCCTTTGTGCACTGCTGAAACAAAAAAGAGAACAGTAATAGGCTACATATATAAAACACCACTGAGGTAAGAAATTTTCTTCAATCGAAAAATTCTCTTTGAACTGAAGTATTTTAGCAAATCAAGGCGGAAAGCTTTTATAGCCACCCGCCTTGACACTTTCAAACTTTTTATACAGCTCACTCAACTTCATATAAAAAAGCTTTATTGACTATTGGCTATTCAACATCCGGCTCAACAATATCCGGAGGATTCTCAAGCTTCTCCGGATGCTGCACCAGATTTCTGTAAAGCTTGAAAGCTGAAGCGTAATAGTGCCCATCCACTATTCTTTCGTCCGTTACGACCTTCACTCCGATAAATTTCCGATCTACAATGTTATTGTTGGCATCAATGACTTTTTCTCTGACTTTCATACCAAAGGCAATGAAAAATGAGGTGGTTCCAAAATCATAAAGATGATGGTATATCGGCTGAATCCCGAGAGAACCAAGGTCTGTGATGAAAAAGCTGGTATGGAAAGGGCTGACTTTATTTATGATCCGCGGCATTTTACCGAAATAGTCTAAAAACCGGATGATAAATATAAGAAATTTGACCAACAAGCCGGGACAAAGCATAAACAACCGGGCAGTTTTATCAGCTGCGTTCTTCTGCTCCGGCACTTTATTCTCTTCGATTTGCTTATTGATTTTCTCTGCGATCTGCGTTAGAGTATCCGTTGGTTCAAATTTGAACTTGATCGTAGTTTCAGGACTATCTGCCTTCAGCTCTTTTTTAATGGCAAGGGACACCAGGATCTCATTTCGGGCATAAATATTCTGGCCTGCTATGAACCTGTTGAGTGCAGGTCTCATGGATATTGTCCGGACCATGGCGGCGATCAGGACATGCAACAGACCAATATTGAGATCGCTGTTTTTCCTTCTTCTTCGTAAAAAAGCTTCCGTATGGCTGATTTCTATTTTATCCTCGAAATAATTCTGAGAATCAATTCTGCTCCTCATAATAAAGGGAATGATTCTGTAAAATGCGTCCAGTGATCGTATTTTCCTGCCGTCATATCTGTCGCCGAAACGTCGCTTATATTCTGCCATTAAATGTGTCCCCCTGTTTTTCTATATTCTCCCGGAGTTTTTCCGGTTATTCTTTTGAACACCTCGTAAAAAAACTTCATGTCGCTGAAACCGGCTTGTCTCGCAATTTCTGTCACTTTCATTTCCGACGTTTTCAATAATGTGCAAGCCTGCTCCGTCCTAAGGTACTGTATATAATCGCTCACATTCGTTCCGGTTACGTCTTTAAATAGCTTGCTAAAGTAGTTTTTGCTAATGAACGAATGTAATGCAAGATCAGAAAGTGAAATTTCTGAGCGGTAATTCAGTTTCATATACTCGATCGCTTTTTGTATTAATTCGGTGTTCCTGCCTGTAACTCCTCTTTTAGCGTTCTGCGGAGTGTACCTGAAAATTTTCACAATGATTTCAATCAGATGTGCCCTGATAATATCGATATAACCCCTGTTCATCTGCTTGTATTCCAGATACATTTTCTCAAAGAGTTCTGAGATCTCAAAGAACTTTGTACCGCTCAGCCTCAGATCAGGTTTGGGGTTAAAATTGTCCGGCGCCAGAGAATTGAAAAGAAATGATGATGTGATTTCTTCAAAATGACTTGCGCTGAATAATGAAACGTCCAGAAATTGAGGCAGGAACACGCAATTGTAAACAACAAGAGGCTCGCCGGAACCTGTTCCATGGAAAAAACCATGAGGTATATCATAATTCACAACAAAAATATCACCTTTTGCTGTCTTGTATTCTTTACCGGCCACTTTATGAATACCGGAACCGGAAATGACATATACCAGTTCGATAAAGTCATGACGATGCATGATGCCGCAATATTCCTCAAGCTCATCGGAACGGTTGATATATACAAGCTCGTTTTCTCTAAAAAGTGTATCTCCTTTTAGTATAGGATAATTTTTCATAGGATCTCCCGTTTACAGATTGACTTCGCCGCGATAGTGAGCGAATTCGTAAAAAACACTAATAAAAGAATAACATATCCCAATGATTTGTCATAATACTTTTTATAAACTATACTATAGTATATAGATACATAGGACAACCTATAAATATAGATTGAGGTGATTCAATGTTAAACATGCTGGCATTTGATTATGGAGCGAGCAGTGGCAGAGCGATTGCAGGAATATATGACGGAGAAACCTTAAAACTGGAGGAAATTCACCGATTTGCCAATGAACCTGTTATGGTACATGGAAGTCTCAACTGGGACATCCTGAGGCTGTTCCATGAGATGAAGCAGGGGGTTTTAAAAAGTTCTAAATCAGGTTATCGTGCAATAGCATCCATTGGTATTGATACATGGGGTGTTGATTTCGGGTTGCTGGATGCATCGGGTAAGCTGCTGGGAAATCCTTATCATTATAGGGATGCGGCTACAGAAGGCATTTTTGAGAAGGCATTTGGAATCGTTCCCTCCAATGAAGTTTACGGAGAGACCGGAATACAGTTTATGGAGTTTAACACGCTGTTTCAACTGCTGGCTATGAAGCTGAACCATCTTTCCGTACTGGAGAAAGCGGAAACCATGTTGTTTACACCTGATCTTCTGCGCTATTTCCTTACAGGTGAAAAAAGTACGGAATATACCATTGCAAGTACATCGCAAATGCTGGATGCATCGAAGGGCGGCTGGGCGTTGGATCTGATCGAAAGGTTTGGCATACCCACCCATATCCTGACACCAATTGTGGATGCAGGAACCATTGCAGGCAAACTATCTGAAGGTGTGGCCTCGGAACTCGGAGTCGGAAGGATACCGGTGGTAGCAGTAGCAGAGCATGATACAGCCAGTGCGGTGGTGTCGGTACCTGCGACCCGGGAGAAATATGCATACCTCAGCAGCGGCACATGGTCTCTTCTGGGAGTTGAATCACCATCTCCCGTAATAAACGAAGATACATTCAAGCTGAATTACACCAATGAAGGTGGATTTGGCAGGCAGACAAGACTGTTAAAGAATATCATGGGTTTATGGATTTACCAGGAGTGTAAGCGTGAATGGGATAAATCGGATCAACCAATGAGCTTTGATGAACTCGAAGCCGGAGCCGCCGGAGCTGAGCCTTTTGTTTCGTTGATCAACCCTGATGACATCAGCTTCATGAGGCCGGGCAACATGACGTCCAAAATACAGGATTATTGTGTAAAGACAGGGCAGAAGCCTCCGGAAACTAAACCTCAGGTGGTGCGTTGTATTCTGGAAAGCCTTGCGCTAAAGTACAGAATGGCAGTGAATGGTCTTGAGGAAATACTGGGTTACGGGTTGCCGGTGCTCCATATTGTCGGCGGCGGTTGTAAAAATACCGTACTGTCACAGTTTACGGCCAATGCTCTGGGCAGACCCGTTATAGCCGGGCCGACAGAGGCTACGTCAACAGGTAATTTGGTCGCACAGCTGATCGCACTGGGAGAAGTGGGAAGTCTGAAGGAAGGAAGAGAGCTGGTGAAACGCTCATTCCCGCTGGTGGAGTACATGCCGTCAGATACGGCACAATGGGATGAAGCTTACGGTAAGTTTGTGAAACTGCCGTAGGTTATAGAATGATGAAAAAAGCTTTGAACGGTTTTTTACATCCCGGAGAGATTTAGCGGATGGTCCGATGAATAGATGGATGAATGGGAGGCGGTTTTATTGAAGAATAACGAACTGGAAGTAAGAATCAAAGAAGGATATGAGTATGCCAAAAAGGCGTATGCAGCTTTTGGTGTAGATACAGATGCGGTATTGGAACAAATGAAGGACAGAAAAATATCGCTCCACTGCTGGCAGGGCGATGATGTAAATGGTTTTGAGGTTACTGCGGCCGGCACATCCGGCGGTATATTAAGCACAGGAAATTATCCCGGAATGGCACGAAACGGAGATGAGCTCCGGGCGGATTATGAAAAGGCTTTCAGTCTGATACCCGGAAAGCATCGTATTAATCTTCATGCCATTTATGCAGAGACCGACGGTGAGGTTGTTGATCGTGATGCCATCAAAACGGAACATTTTAGAAAATGGATCGACTGGGCAAAGAAGCTTGGAGTAGCCATTGATTTCAATCCCACCTGCTTCAGCCATCCTATGGCAGCTACCGGATTTACACTGGGAAGCAAGGATGAGAGCATCCGGAAATTCTGGGTGGACCATGTGATTGCCTGCAGAAAAATTGCTGCAGACATAGGAAAAGAGTTGGGTACTGCCTGTATTATGAACATATGGGTGCCCGACGGAATGAAGGATATACCTGCCGACCGTATGGGATACCGCGCACAGCTGAAAAAATCTCTGGATGAAATATTGGCGATAAAATATGATAGAAAATATTTGATTGATGCCTTTGAAAGTAAGCTCTTCGGAATCGGTGTGGAATCTTACACTGCAGGCTCCCATGAATTCGTGATGGGCTATGCACTGAAGAATAACATTACCATGACGTATGACATGGGACATTTCCATCTGACAGAAAGCATTGCAGACAAAATATCTGCTGCGTTGCTGTTTGCGGATGATCTGCTGCTGCATGTTTCCAGACCGGTACGTTGGGACAGTGACCATGTAGTCATCCTCAATGACGATCTGGTGGCGGTGGCTCAGGAAATAAAACGCTGTAATGCATTTGACAGGGTGTATTACGGCCTGGATTTCTTCGACGGCAGCATCAATCGAATTACCGCATGGGTCACCGGCACAAGGGCTGTGTTGAAATCCATTCTATATGCGATGCTGGAGCCGACTGTGATGATAAAGGAAGAAGAGAACAATGCTAACTATGGCAACAGACTGGCATTGATGGAAGAATTCAAAACACTGCCCTTCGGAGCGGTTTGGGACAAGTATTGTCTGGATATGAATACACCTGCCGGAGCAAACTGGCTGGAGGACATTAAAGAATATGAGGAAAGGGTCTTATCAAAAAGGTAAATATGTGATGGCAGAATTAGATTTTAAAAAGTATGAAGACGGATTGAAGGAATTGGAATACATTTCAAAGGAAGTGGGTGTTCCCGTTGATTATACCCAGGGCGGAGGGGGAAATACCTCGGTTAAGCTGGATGACAGGTATATGGCGGTTAAGGCTTCCGGCTGCAAGCTGAAACAAATTACACCGACGGAAGGTTATGTGATTATTGATTACAAAAAAATCAAAGAGTATTATGAGCACGTGGATTTAAATGCGGATGTGGATTTTGAAAAAGAGAGTGCAGATATGGCCAAGCAGAGCGTGGAGCCTGTTTCATGGCTCAAGGCACTGAGACCTTCCGTAGAAGCAGGTTTTCATTCCGTGCTGAAGAAATATGTGGTGCATACCCATTCCGTATACGCAAACATTCTGACTTGTATTGAGAACGGACAGGAACTGGTAGGGAAGATATTTCAGGGAAAGTCTTATGAGACCGCATGGATTCCTTATATCAATCCCGGCTTCTGTCTGACACTGAAAATACAGGAAGCCATTGGAGAATGCACACGACGTACCGGTAAAGCTCCCGAGGTATTCTTTATGCAGAATCACGGTCTGATCGTAACAACAGACGATTGCAAAGAAACCATCCGGCTTCATAGTGAAGTGAATGATACAATCAGGGAATATCTGAAAATCAATGAAGATTTTCCTGAGGTTGAGCTTTTTACTGTGGATGAAAAAACGGTTATCAGCAAGACCGGATATATTAAGGAGTTCGTGAAAGACGGAAGTCTGCAGCCGGGATTCTTTGAGGAGGTCGTATTGTACCCGGATCAGTTTGTTTACCTGAACGGTGGTGTGGCATTCAACAGTCTGGATAACAAGCTCAACATTATTACGCAGACTGGTGAAGTCATTTACAAAACGAATGCGGCTGAAGCCCTTACAATGGAAGAAACACTTTTGGGATGTATCTTCGTTGTAAATGAAATTAAGAAACGGAAATTACCTCTTAAGACTATGAGTGAAAAGGATATTGACTTTATAAGAAACTGGGAAAGCGAAGCATATCGTAAAAGTCTGGTAAAAGAAATGTCAAAGTAAACGCAAAAGAAATGGTAAAGTGAATGGAAAGATAACAGAAATTCCGAGAGTTCCGCCCCGATGTATGACACGAGGCGGAATTTTATTTTCTATTTTATTCAAATATATTTTATACATATGATTGTCTTTTATTGTCGAATTGTAAATATTATGTTACAATTTACCCATAGTGCCAAATTCCATTACATTTTTGGAGGAGCCATGTTGAAAAAACTTATTAGCAATATCAATTTGAAGTTAAAAGTTAAACAGCCATGGGGAGAACGAAAGGCAGCGAAAAAAAAGGTGGAACGCAAGTCGTCTGACAGCACTCTGAACCTAAAATCCATTCTGGCAGACCTTACATCAACAAAAAGCATATTGTCTAAAATGGTTGCGGCTTTTCTGCTTTTGATCATTATACCGGTTACCATAATAGGCTTTATTGCAACAAAAACAGCTTCCGACAATCTTCTGGGAAATGCTGAGGATAGTGTGAAGGCAGCAACACGTCAGACATCGAACTATTTTGACGTCTTTTTAGATAAGGCTCAGAGCACATCTGTACAGATCATAGCAAATACAGCTGTACAGGAATTCAGCAGGGTCATCAATAATGATGCTGATCCATATGAAAAACTTATAGCGCAGCAGGAAGCTGCTTCTGTTTTTAACAGCATCAATTCCTCATCGTCAGACCTGACTGCCAAGCTGTTGTATAATTCAGGCATGGTTTTGGGAGATATGATGGCACCGGAAGATATGCAAAAGGTTTTAGCCTCACAGTGGTATCAGAAAGTAAAGGAAGAAGACGGCAGAGCGATTTGGATTGACTATGGTGAAGGAATGAACAGTGCGGATGAAGGTAAATACGCTATGTCTTTGATAAGACTTTATAAAGATATTAATACCTCTCAAGTTAGCGGCGTTGTCATTGTCGACGTCAACTATGCGCCTGTTAATAACATTCTGGCAGGTATCGATCTCGGCTTGGAGGATACGACCTATCTGTTGACACAGGAAGGCAGAGTTTTGTCTAAGAACGGTGCAAGCGAATCAGAAACGTTGCTTGAAAGACAATTTATAAAGGATGTTGCTCAGCGTGCCACAGCGGAAGATATGGATCTGTTCTATTCAAATGATAATGGAACGGACTATCTGGTATCCTATTTTAAATCTGCCAATACCGGTTTGACAACAATAACGGTTGTACCAAATTGGGTCATCACAAAAGGTGCTAATCAGATCATGAAAACGACGATCATTACCGGTATCCTATTTGTGCTGATTGCGGGAGCTATTGGTTTTGTATTCTCACTTGGAATGACAATGGCAATGAAAGCAATTATGGGTGTTATGTCAAAGGCGGAAAATGGAGATCTTACTGCATCGCTTTCCATGAAGCGAAAAGATGAGTTTGGCAAACTGGTAGACAGCTTTAATAAGATGATTGTTAAGATTCGTGAAATGGTCATTCAGAACAAACAAGCGGCTGAAGAGGTCGTTACTTCATCAGACAGGATGGCAGTTATCTCAAACGAGTCATCGCGCATATCCACAGAAATTGCCCATGCCATTGTTGAAGTTGCATCAGGATCATCCAATCAGGCATCAGAGATCGAAAGCAGTGTTAAAAACGTTTCTGAGCTTGCAGATAGAATTTCATTGGCCGTTGAGAAGACAAAGGTGATGGAAGCGGATTCCGAGTCTATGAAGGAGCTGTCAGGCTATGGCTTGTCAACCATTGACAACCTGAACCGTAAGACGGCACAGACCAATGAGATTACTTCAAATGTTGTCCAGAATATATCACAATTGAACCAGTATGTAAAAAATATCAATGTGATAACCAATGTTTTGCGGAGTATCGCTGATCAAACTAATCTTCTCGCACTTAATGCCGCAATTGAGGCAGCACGTGCAGGTGATGCCGGTAAGGGCTTTGCTGTCGTGGCTGATGAAATCAGAAAGCTTGCAGAACAGTCGAATAATCATACCCGTGATATTCAAAAGCATATTGAAAACATTTTCAAGCAGGCTCAGAGCTCAACCGAATTAGTTGGCAAAGCGGAAGCGAGCATAAGGGAACAAAGTGAAATGGTCACTCAAACAGCAGAAGCATTCTCACGTATCAATACGACAACAGCTGCTTTAGGTGAAAACATTAGTCAGGTGGGAAGCATGATAACGGATATGGATGCTTATAAGGAAAGCGTTATTTCCAGCATGGAAAACATATCGGCAGTGTCTGAAGAGGTTTCAGCTTCGACTCAGGAGGTTTCTGCATCTACAGAGGAACAGCTCACTTCCATTGAGCAGCTTGATGACATGGCAAAACAGCTCAATGAACTGGCAGGTCACCTGATCACGCAGATGGAAAAGTTCAAAGTATAGGAAAGCATGGCAGGAATGCTTTCACATGAAGTAAACCAAAAGCATCTGGAGAGCCAGGATCATCGGAATGCCGAGCATGAAATACCAATGCCGGGTTTTATGCCTGAATAGCAGCATACTAATGTAGACACCGATACTGCCTCCCGTGATTGCGATCAAAAAGAAGAACTTTTCAGGAATACGCCAAAGATGTTTTCGGGCTTTGTGCTTGTCAAGCGCGACAAGCACAAAGCCTATTATATTTACTAAAGTGAATGCTATGATCATTGTTTTCTTGCTTCTTTAATTTTTTCTACAAACTCTGCTGCCAATCTTTTTATGCTCGCAAAATCTCCTGTTTTAGCTCCGGCTGTGAGACTGCCGCCTGCTCCTACTGCGACTGCCCCGGCCTTGATCCATTCGCCGACATTATCAATGCTGACCCCTCCGGTAGGCATCATGTTAGCTTGAGGAAGAGGACCTTTTATTGCTTTAATGATTTTAGGTCCAAAAGCTTCTCCTGGAAATATTTTGAGTATATCAGCCCCCAGTTCCATTGCTTCTACAACGCCCTCCACGGTCATAACACCAGGCATACAGGGGATTTGATATCTATTACAGAGCTTTAAGGTCTCGTGGCTCAAAAAAGGACTAACAACATACTGAGCACCTGAAAGTATTGCTATTCTAGCGGTTTCAGGATCCAATACCGTACCTGCACCGATGATAATCTGGCCGGAATAGGCTTTTGCTAAATCTTCAATGACTTTTGTTGCACCAGGCACTGTGTAGGTTATCTCTATTGCTGCAGCACCTCCCTCCAGACAGGCATCCGTAATTCGCTTTGCCGTATCGGAATGGTCTGCCCTTACTACTACCACAAGACCGGAATCGGTAATTTTCTTGATAACTTCCCATTTTCTGCTCATTGATTAAGCCTCCTAAAAAGAATACGTTCCAGTAGAGATTGTCTAATATGACAAGATTCCTGTACATATTTATTATAAGCTTTCTATGGTTATTTGTCTCTACTGTTCTTTCAGGATGCGTGTGCTTTTTCATGCTGCAGCTTTTGTTCCAAGGCTTTTATCTCCATGCGTAAATACCTGAACATGGTGTTTGATACAAATAATGACAGGAGATATTATATTTGTATTATAGTGTGTTGTCGTGTGACGGAACAGGCAACCAACGGTTTAGTGTGTTGAAACGTCTTGAACATGGGCCGGTGAATTTTTGCCTTATTCTTGGCATATCTTAATGTGAAGGATGTGATATACATGTTAAGAGGAAAGATCAGGCATATGTTCCCGGGGGGGAATACATCAAAGGGCTTTTTCAGTTTTTACAGCTACATCATTCGACAGGAAGATGCCAAAAGGCTATTTATACTGAAAGGCGGCCCGGGTACAGGTAAAAGCACATTTATGAAAAAAACAGCTGCGGAGCTTTTGGATCGGGGCTATGATGTGGAGTATATGCATTGCTCCAGTGACAATAGCAGCCTGGACGGTATAGTAATACCGGCCATTGGCGTTGCAATGATTGATGGGACGGCGCCTCATGTAGTGGATCCGAAAAACCCGGGAGTTGTCGATGAAATAATAAATCTGGGCGATTATTGGAGCGAAGCCGGCATGCTGAAACATCGGCAGAAAGTTTTGGGGGTAAACAAAGAGATTGGCAGTTTGTTTGCCAGAGCATACAGATATCTGAAGGCAGCCAGGCAAATTTACGACGATAGCGCATTTCTGTATGGCAGAGCTATGGATGAGGCACAAATAAACATTCTGGCAAAGAGCTATATCGATGAACTGCTGAGCGGAGCACCGTTATCAAATACAACAGGTTATGATAGGAGGCTGTTTGCCAGTGCAATTACACCGGATGGTTTAAAGAATTATCTCGACGACTTGTTAACGATAAGTAATGTATACGTTTTGGAAGGATTTCCTGGAGCTGGGACGGATAAACTGTTGGAGAAACTTAAATCAGCGGCATTAGAAAGAGGATTCAGTACAGAAGCTTATTACTGTGCGTTGGATCCTGAGAAGCTTGAACATTTAGTGATTCCGGCTTTGGATGCAGGATTTACCACACAGAATAAATACCATTCCACAGATGTTTGCGCAGTAAGAAACGAAGATTTTCACCGTATGCTGAATGAAGCAATATTGGAAACCAGCAAAACGGAGTTGGAATTCAATGAGGAGGAGTTTAACAAACTCCTGGACAAAGCCGAAAAAATTATCCATGGGGCAAAGGCTTTTCACGATGAACTGGAAAGCTGCTATATACCGTATATGGACTTTGCAGCGGTACAAAAGCTGTGGGAAAAGACGATGGAAAGAATCCTAACGTACATATAACGAGGCGGTAGATATGCTTGTTTCCTCGTTGAAACACTGCTGCGGTAAGAAAATTTTTCTCTAAACGAAAAATTTTCTTTGAACCGAAGTGTTATAACGAGGCGGTAGATATCCTTGTTTCCTCGTTGAAACACTGCTGCGGCTGGTCGATGACTTTGTCATCTGCTCGCCCATGCATCTTGGGTAAGAAAATTTTTCTCCTAAGCGTAATTTGCAAAGCAAATTATCGCGTATACGAAAAATTTTCTTTGAACCTAAGTGTTATAACAACAGCTTCAGGGATTGGGCTCTTTTATAGAGTTTGAAGTGATCAGCTCCACAGCGATCCGGGCATTTTCACGCGCTTTTTCCTTGTGGGCGGGTATTTCGGCCAATAATTGCCTGCTGATTTCATCACGGTTTTGCCAGACCTGATCGGCCAGTGATACCAGATTGTCATATTTCAAAAAGCGGACATCTCCTGCCGAGGGCTGTTTAATCATATCGAGGAAACCCTGAATTTTTGGGTCATATACCAGCCCAACCATCGGTACGGCAGCCACAGCTGAGAAAACCAGTGCATGAAGCCTCATACCCATAAGGATATGCATTTTGGATAACAGAGCATAGGTTTGGAATACATTCAGCTTATCCCTGATGATGATGCTGTCATTTTTCATTTTGGCCGCAACATTCTCAAGGATCGGTAAATCCTCAGGATGCTGCATTGGTACAAAAACGGGCACTGCACCATACGTCTCAGCCATGTGGTCTGCAACTCCGGCAATGACGGTTTCATATTTTTCATGCTCAAATTTCTCATGGCCGGGATACTTTCTCAACGATATTCCAAGCAACGGATGATCGCTGTGAATACCCAGTCTGTGTAAAATCTCATCGTCATGGCTGAAGCCGTCGTCGGTAATGGTAAGAGCAGCATCCGCAGTAAGCAAAATACGGGGCTTAATAATATCGAGATGCTTTAACTCGTCAAAGGACAATTCTTCTCTCAATGTAATAACATCGACTTTGTTCATGATTTTCTTAGTGAGTATCCTGTTCAAACTTTTCTTCAAAGGGCCGATGCCATTTGCATAAAACATAACCTTCAACCGGAGCTTCTTTGCAAGCCAGACCGTGCTTAGGTAATAGAACAGAGATCGGGTGCTGGTATTGTCCTGAAGAAGGTTGCCGCCGCCATATATGAACGCTTTTGAATTTCGTATCGCCTGAAAGATCCGAAGCATATTAATTCTGCTGATGGAGGCAACCTGAAAATCCCTGGAAGTGCCGACTGGAATTTTTGAAAGAATCAAAAGCCTAATATCGGGTTTATATTTCTTTAAATCCTTTATAATGGACATCAGAAGGGCATCGTCTCCTATATTTCTGAAACCGTAGTACCCTGATATGATGGCATCATATTGTTTTTGTCCATTGCTTCCGGCCGCTTGTCTTTCAAGGATTCTACTGTAAATATCGTGTTGTGTACTTGCCATACTCTCAACAGAGAAATCCTTTAACGCTTTCTCGTACAAGCATTCACCCATAGCAGTGCGTTTTTCATCATCATGTGCCAGTTCTAAAATAAATTCAGAAAAGCGCGCATAGTCGCCCGGCTCAAAGAGAAATCCATTTTTCCCATGTTCTATCAGGTCGGGGATACCACCGACTTTACTGCTTATGGTTGCCTTTTTAAATCTTGCCCCCTCAAGGATGGAATAAGGGAAACTTTCACTGATCGATGTCAGCACGCTGATATCAATACTGCTCATAAGCTCATTGGGGTCATCCAGCCAACCAATGAAAAATACCGTATCGGTAAGACCAAGGCTGGCAGTCAATGCTTCAAGCTGCTTCCGGTCTTCTCCATCACCGCCGATCAAAAATTTAACATGGCTGTTTTTATCCTTGACAAGTCTTGCCGCTCTTACAATGGTATCAATACTTTTTACAGGGTAGAGCCTCGCGGCGATACCGACGATAATATCCTCATCTGTAATATCCAGATTGTATTTTTTTATCAAACTTTGCCGGGAATATTCAACCACAGGTGTGGAAAAATCCATTCCGTTGTATAGAACGAAAATGTTCAATGGATTGAACTTTCTGTTGATCAGCATTTCTTTAAAATTACCTGAGACAGCTATATAATGATGCATAAAGCGTAGTGCTATGGAGTTAGTAAGACCTATTGTCATTCGCCTTAACAGGCTATGCATATAATCCAGCCTGTAATCGCTGTGCACAGTAGTTACAGTAGGTATGCCGGTTTTTCGTCTTGCTGCCAGTGAAAAGACATTGGCCTTTGCGCCGTGAGAATGAACAATGTCATATCCGCCCTGCCGGATGATATCGGATACCTTTTTGATATCAGCAAACAGGTTTCTCGATTTAACAACGGTTACATCGATACCCAATGAACGTGCGTCATCCGCAAAGACTCCCGGGCGAAGGCTGATAAGCTTGACCTCCATATGCCGGGATAGCTCTTTCAGCAGATACAGCACATGTGTTTTCGCACCACCGATATCGCCTCCGCCTATGATATGAACAATTTTCATTTCAGGCCTCCTGAATAA
>JAEZLF010000080.1 GCA_023435925.1 Bacillota bacterium | reverse complement strand
AGGACATAGGTAAAAAGCAGGTATCCTTCGAATACAACCAGTAAAAGAGCTACCAATGCAAATTCTCTTTTTGTTAATCCGCCTTTCGGCTTAAAATTTCTTAACCCGGTTTTCATCACAAATACCTACCTTTTCAATTTAATTTCAAGCGCAAAATTGTAGTCAATGGGATTCCCATCCTCACCGTTTCTGGTACTGACACTGCTAATAACGGCGCTGTCTACGCCTGCCAGCTGTTTAAGGCTGTATATGAAATCTGCAATGCTGACCCGATCCTGAGAAATGCCGCTGATACTGATACTGTTCTCGTTCATAAAGCTATAATTCACGGAGAACACGGCATTTGGCATGACTTCACCGATACTGTTAAAAAGAGCTGTATTGAACACTAGTTGATTGTCATACTGTTCCAGCGCCGCTGTCAGATTGGTCAGCTTGTCCTGACGGGCCTTAAGCTTTGTTTTGGTATCGTTGATGCTGGAATATTTTTTGATTTCGTTTTGATACATGGCCTCTTCCGCTTCATAATAGCTGGCTGTCATATTCATATAGGTATAAGCTGCAACACCGAGAACTGCAATAGCCGCCACAATGGCAACACCAGTGGTCATTTTGACAGTTTTTCCGGTTGCTGCTTTTATTTCTCTCAGCCGGGGGATCAGGTTAATATCAGTGACGCCGTCCTTCTCCGACATTGCCGCACCTACGGCGGATAACAGTGTAGAAATAAATTTCGCATTAGTGGTGTCCTTTATTAACGGATCTGCAACACTCACAGGCAAATTGAAGGTCGCCTTCAAATAATCAACCATTCCCGTATAAAGGCTTCCGCCGCCTGTCAGAAGTATTCCAGACACATTCGCTTTTGTCTGGTTATACCGGTAATAATCGACCGTTTGCCTGATCTGTTCCACTACCATGGAAAAAGCAATTTGTGTGAAGCCTTCAATATCTTCCTTCCCCAGGTTATACACCTCATATTTCTGATTCAGCCTCGCTCTCTCAGCCTGTTCCAGCGTTATGCCGACCCGGTTGGCCACCATATTGTCCAACCCAATCAATCCACTGGCAATCTGTCTGCTGAGTACCAGCTTTCCGGAATTGACCAGATTGACCTGCGAAGTGGTATATCCGATATCAACAATCATCAAGGTTTCCGTTTCATTTTGCTGTGGAACAAACCTGCTATATGCTTTTGCAAGAGCATTTGCATTGATATCAAGGGATTTCAGCGGGATGCCGATCTGTTTGGCCAGTTCGACATAACCATCCAGTATTTTATTGGGACAGAAGGCCGAAATGCCTTCCACCGGCTGATTTGGCCCCGAGTATACCTTACTGCTGATGGTATGGGTCTGAAGGATGCCCGGGAAGGATTGCGCAAGCTCGAACTCCACAGCCGGTGCTATTTCACTGCTTTTCAATGCCGGCAGCTTCATTTCCCTCACAACTGCATTGATGGAGTTGATGGAAATACAAAGCTCTGACGGAGTAATTTTGTTCTCTTTTAAAATAGCTTTTATTCTGGCCGCCGTTGTCTCAATACTGCGTAATTCACCGTCTGACACACAGTTTTCAGGTGTTGCCGCGAGAATGGTTTTAAGCACAACAGGTTTCTTCCCCTGCTTTACCAGTGCCATTTTGATGTATCTTGACCCGATATCCAGACCCAGAACCTTTTTCTCAAACATGAGCCTTCCCCCTGTATTCATACTTACTTTGTTATCTATACATGTCTTTTATCTACACTATCTTTGTTATCTGTGTTATCTTTGCCGTCTGTACTGTCTTTTTTGTCCGCGATGTCCTGGTTATCTTTTCTGTCTTTTCTGTCTTTACTATATTTTTTATTTTTTGTATTTTCTGTCTTTTCTATCTTTGCCGTTTTTATCGTTTTTGCAGATTATGGTGTATATGCACCTATTCTATCTGCCTTATCCTCAACATCATGGCTCCGACCTGAGGGTCACTGTCTCCTCAAGCACTCTTGGCGTAGCTCCGTCCAGATAGTCAATGGTGATCCTTATGCTTTGTGCCCCTGTTTCGGCTGATATTTCAGGTGCAAATGTGACATCCTCTATATCAGCGATTACAGCGCTATTTGTCGTGGTAAGAGAAATGCCATCTTTTGATTCTCTGAGCTCCTTGTCGACCCTGTATATCCACCAATAATTCACGTCATCTGCATCCCGGATTCTCAGATGCTCATCATCAATGATCTGTACCGCATGCTCCGGGCCGGATCCGCCAATGGTAACCATATCATTCTGACGAATCTTCACCGTGATATAGGACATGGCAATCCTTGCATCATTCTGCGCCTTGTAGCTGTCATGAACCACCTGAAAGGTCTTTCCTCCCGAGAAGAACAGTGTATAAAGGGCACCGCTGAAAATAGCCATAATTGCCATAGCTGCGATAGCTTCAATGAGGGTAAATCCCTTGTTACTATTTTTAGTTTTGAATAGCAATAATGCCTTCATCATTCTCTGCTGTTCACCCTCTTTATACAGAACAGGATCCGTGCGCTTCTACTGGCGCTCTACTATGATCCTATCCCGGTTGGCATTTGTTCCGTTTAACGTGTATTTGTATCTGTACGTACCGACATCAATTCTCACACCTGTTATTTCCCGCAGTTCTTCAAACAGGACATCCTCATCAATAATCTCACCATCTGTCACGTCATAGGTTACTACTGGATTACTGATTCCCGGGTACGTACCGGTAAAGGCGTAATACTGCTTCAACGCCTTATTAATCACATATTCCTGATTGTCCCTGTACTGCTCCTGCTGTGTCTCCATGTACCCGGCTATTCTGGGGTAGGCAGCAGCTCCAAGGATACTGATAATGGCCAATACAATGACCATTTCAATCAGCGTAAAGCCCTTTTGGTTCCTCATACTGTAAAACCCCTTTCAAGTATACAGCTATGCCCGCAGCGCAGGCACACCTGTATACTCCAGCCACACTCGAGTATAAGCGGGTGTGGCTGGAAATGATTGCAGATGAATAGTTACGGAGTTGTATCCACTATAACATCCTCGGTTGGAGTAACATTTACTTGAAATCCAGTAGCACTAGTTTTTTGTGTTTTATATTGCGTTCCAAGTAAACCCCTAAAATCATCTTGTACATTTGCGCCTGACGTTCCCGCATTTGAACTACCACTGGCACTTATTGTAATTGCCCCAGCAGTTGACGCTGTAGAGTTTGCAATTAAAATTACAATGTCTGTTGTAGAATCATTTCTAATTTTGTCAGTTGAGATCAATGTCAACGTAGCCTTTTCAATTGTTTCCATAGACGCCTTATCCGCTGATTCCTTCGCATTGTCCGTAAATCCTGCAAACCTCGGTACCAGCAGCAGTGCCAGTATCGCCAGGATTGCGATAACCACGATGAGCTCGATCAGGGTAAAACCTTTGTTTCCATTGTGTTTCTTAAGAAGTGCTTTGAACATTTTTACATCCCTCCATTATTTATTTTTTGTTTAGTGCGGCCTATTGAACCGTACTCATTATTGAAATCATCGGCAGCATAACCGACAAGATTATCAATCCAATTATTGCAGCCATGATAATAATCATAGCCGGCTCGATCATCGCCGTCATTTTCTCAATGGATTCCTCCACCTCTTCATCAAAGAAGCCAGCCGTACGGCCCAGCATTTCATCCAGTTCACCGGTGCTCTCACCCACTGCAATCATGTGAATCAGCAGCGGCGGGAAGATCTCCAGCCGGCGCATGGGTCCCGCAATGCCTTTACCTTCCTTGATATCCTCCTGCGCTTCAATGAACCTTCTCTCCACGGCCTTATTGCCAATCAAGTCTCCCATGATCTCCATCGCATTTATAATGGGAATACCGCTCTTGAGCAGAATGCTCATGCTCCGGGCAAACCTGGCCGTGATAACCTTGATGGTTGTTGGCTTTACAACAGGAAGCTTCATTTTCAGTGAATCAAACCGGAACCGGCCGCTTTCCGTTTTAATCCAGTAGGATATGCCCACAATAACCAAAATCGTAACAGCTACAATGGCTAGAAGGTTTTCAATCATAAAGTTACTGATCGCCATCAGCACCCTGGTGATTAACGGCATTTCTCCGCCCATGCTGGTTAAAACGCCTGCAAACATCGGGAGAACCAACACCATAAGGAGTATGACAACCGCTACCGTCAATATCCCCAAAATCATTGGATAGGTCATGGCGCCTTTTACCTTCCTGCGAATTTTGTGGTCGTTTTCGTAATAGTCCGCCAGCCTGTTCAGCACCGTATCCAGCGAACCACTGGCTTCACCCACCTTAACCATGTTCTGCATAAACTCCGGAAACATTTCCGGATATCGAAGCATCGCCTCAGAGAGCACGCGCCCTTTCTGAAGCTCGCCGTGAACCTCCTCCAGAATATCCCTGGCCCGCTTCTTTGACGCCTGCTCCTTCAGAATTCCAATCGCCTCAACGATGGTAATTCCTGAATTGATGATGACAGCAAACTGCCGGCAAAACACGGCGATATCTTTGGAATTGATCTTCCCGAACAACCCGCCCAGCGTAAATTCCTTACCCTTTCGCTTCGCTTCCACCAGGAAGAAGCCCTTTTCCTGCAGCATATACTCCAGTGAATCCACGGTAATGGTTTCGTAATCGCCTTCTATCGCTTCGCCTTTTAAGTTTTTTGCTTTATAAGCATATATTGGCATTCCCTCACCACCTCTTGTTTAAAAGTTGGTAGAATAATTGTGAATCCGATGCTCTGATTAGCGCATCATCCTGGGTAATAACACCTTCTGCGCAAAGCTGAGCCAAATTAGCCTCCATCGACTGCATTCCAACATTGGAGCTTGTTTGTATCGTACTGTTAATCTGATAGGGTTTCCCTTCCCGGATCAGATTCCGTATGGCGGAATTCACCAGCATGACTTCCACAGCAACCGCAATACCGCTGCCATCTCTTCTGGGTATCAACTGTTGTGAAACGACTCCTTCCAAAACCGTTGCCAACTGGCTCTTTACCTGATTCTGCTGCGCCGGCGGAAAAGAGTCAATGATTCTGTCAATGGTCTTTGCCGCTCCTACCGTATGTAAGGTTGAAAACACCAGGTGGCCTGTTTCCGCTGCCGTCAGAGCAATGGATATGGTCTCGGGGTCTCTCATCTCTCCTACCAGAATCACATCCGGATCCTCCCGGAGTGTTGCCCTTAACGCCGATGCAAAGGATCTGGCATCCGACCCGACTTCTCTTTGGTCGATTAATCCGTTTTTATGCTTATGCAGGTACTCAATCGGATCCTCTATCGTAATAATATGTGCCCGGCGCTCTTCATTGATCATATCCAGTATACTGGCAAGAGTCGTGGATTTTCCGCTGCCGGTGGGACCTGTGGCAAGAATCAGTCCTCTTGTTTTCTTGGAAAAGCCTTTGATTATCTTGGGCAGTCCCAGAGAATCAAAAGGCGGTATGATAAACGGCAGCGACCTGATTGCTATGGAGTAGGAACCACGCTGCCTGTAAACATTCACCCTGAATCTGCCAAGGCCCGGCTTGGAGAAGGAAAAGTCCACATCTCCGTTCATTTCCAGCTGTTTGAGTTTATTCTCATCCAGTAGCGGCTTCACCAGCTCCCATGAAATATCCGGCGTAACCAATTCCGTGCCCGTTATGGTCTGCAAGGAGGAGTTCAGCCTTATTGTAGGCTTGCTTCCAACATTGATATGAAGGTCAGATGCCTTCAAGCTGCATGTGTAGTTTAGCAAATCGTCCAAATTTCTCGTATTAATCTCTTGCATATACTGTTTTCACCATCTCCTGCATTGTCGTTTCACCGCTCAGTACAAGATCTCTGCAGCTGTCAAACAGGTTGACCATGCCATTCTTTACAGCTGTTTCCCGCAAATGTTCCGCATTACCGCCCGTCTCTATAACCGCACGATGCTCCTTCTCGATGAGCATAACCTCGTGTATGGCCGCTCTTCCTCTGTAGCCGGTGTTATTACAAATCGGACATCCTGCCGGTCTAAACATCTGAACAGGCTTGTCCAATCCAAGAAGCCTCATTTCCTTATCATCCGACTGATACGCTATTCTGCAGCTGTGGCAGATTCTCCTGACAAGCCTTTGTGCTATAACACCTGCCACGGCATCAGCTGCCAGATAAGGCTCAACACCCATGTCTACAAGCCTTGTGATGGCTCCGGGCGCATCATTGGTATGAAGTGTTGAAAGTACAAGGTGACCTGTGATAGCCGCACGAACTGCTATCTGAGCAGTTTCCTCATCGCGTATCTCACCGATCATAATAACGTCCGGGTCCTGCCTCAATATGCTGCGCAAACCGGAAGCAAAGCTGAGCCCGGCCTTATTGTTTACCTGTACCTGGTTGATTCCGTTTATCATGTATTCTACCGGATCTTCAACTGTAACAATGTTTTTATCCGGCGTATTGATTTCATTGAGTAATGTGTAAAGCGTTGTGGTTTTTCCGCTTCCCGTCGGCCCTGTAAGGAGAATGATTCCATAAGGCATACGGATAATTCTGTCCATCAGATTGTTTTCATGCTCTGTAAAGCCAAGCATTTTGCGGTTGTATTCAAAAGCAGTACGGTCCAGTATTCTGATAACAATTTTTTCTCCAAATACGGTAGGAAGTGAAGAGACTCGTAAATCAAAGCTTCGGGCATTGATATCCATTTCAATTCTGCCGTCCTGCGGTATCCTTTTTTCCGCAATGTTCATACCCGCCATGATTTTTATTCTGGTAGATACAGCGGAGTAAAGATTTGGCGGTATCCTGGCACTTTCAAAAAGCACACCGTCTACCCGGTACCGAACCATAATATTTTTCTCAAAAGGCTCCACATGAATATCGCTTGCCCGTATATTAATAGCCTGGTTGATAATGGAATTGGTCAGCCTTACTGCAGGCGCGCTCTGGATGTCGTCTATGACACTGGGATCGATCTTTACATCAAGATTGATGTTATATTCCTTTTTGAGATCTTCAATCGCCTTATCGGTCGCCTGCTTGCTGAAATAAAACTCAATAGCCTTGTCAATGTCACCCCTGCTGGCGATGACCGGTTCCACCTTTTTTTGTGTAATGAAGCCAATATCATCAATAGCAAAAACGTTGAGGGGATCGCTCATTGCCACAACAAGCTTGTCGTTTTCTATGCCGATGGGTATAAGATTGTGTTTGCGCGCAACTTCTTTTGGAATACTTCTGGCCGCTTCCGGATCCACAAAGATGTTTTCAATATTGGCTCGCTTAATAGACAGCTGTTGAGAAAGGGTATCAATAATTTCCGATTCTGTGATGATCCCCTCATCCACCAAAACTTCTCCCAGCCTTTTCTGGGTAAGGTTCTGGATCTCCAGCGCATGATTTAGTTGGGCAAGAGACAGCTTGCCCGCTGACATTAGTATATCTCCCAGTTTCTTTCTTTCCCTCATCAAAATTATCCTGTCTCTCCAAAAAATTAGAGCTCTGTCATTTGCAAGGTTTTCTTTATATTAATAAGATTTTCTAGCAGGCTTATGTATGTTTTTGTCGTGCTATCATTTGTGATTTTTTTCAATTTTGTACAGGTTTATGTTACCAATTATAGCATACCA
>JAEZLF010000079.1 GCA_023435925.1 Bacillota bacterium | reverse complement strand
GCCAGATAAATGGCAAACGGAAGGTCGATCAACACCACCGCCATAAGCGGATTGTTTGGTGCAGAAGCATTTCTTACTGCGGTAAAGCCTTCATAAAAGTTTGATAAAACCTGTTCTATATGAAGGTAATCCTGAAAATAGAAATAGTAACCCAGATTCAACAGAATATACAGCGTCTGAAGCATGTAAAAGGACACAAACAGGATCCGGGACTTAAACCGGAACAGAATCGGATAGGTAATCAGGACAACCAGAAGAGTTTTCAAAAATTTGTACCGAAGCATCCATTTATCTGCATCAGGAACCAGCATATGATTAAATAATGAGATCTTTAATACATTGAAGAAGATAAACAACACGATGACAACCGCTGTAAAAATATCCTTTTTCGTCTCAAATATCGCTTTCCATTTGCTCTTCAATTTTGTCATCCGCGTTTCGTGCATGCTTTATCTCCTGTTAAAATTCTGCGGTACATACTCGGGCAGCTTTTTATCAATAAACTTTATTTCCAATCTGGCGAACCTCTGGATACCGCCTTCCAGCTCAATTTCAGGCCATCCGCCCTGAATCAGGGGCTGAGCATACTTCACGAATGCATCTGTCACGTCTATTCCTCCGGGCGCAAGCCATTCTTTCGGTATGAACCTTTCAGAGTTTGCCACCACTTCCAGCTTTACTTTGTCAAAGTATGCCTGATATGGGTCACCCGGAGCTCGGAGTATGGTTGCCATCCAGCCGGTTCCTTCCTCCAATGCGATCTGAACTGCCTTTTTTCCTACATCATAGGCTTCATCCTGATCAACGGTTGACGCATGTATGGATGTGGACCGCTGAAGCACACCGGGCAGCTGGCCTGTTACCTGCCCTCTGGCCTTAATCCCATGTTCATTCAGATAATTGACCACTACCTGTGACGCAGTTGTCTTGCTGGCTCCGTATTCAATATGTCCGAAAGCATCCCTGGCCTCTCCAAGGTGTCCGACATCAAAGCCTTCGTTTACAACTACCATACAGCGTCCTGATCTTTGCAGCTCACGGTTCACATTTTCTGCAAGAGACTCAAGATTGTGCCCCGATTCTGCCATATAGAGCTGCAGCGGCATCTCCCTGTACGGATCGCCAAGTCTTGCTGCAGCCGTTATATATCCCGATTTCCTTCCCATTGCCTGAAGGACGGCAACCGGCTCCGAACCGCACATTCCTCTGTTTTCCTCATTTACATTTTGTATCAGATGAGCCCAGTACCTTGCCGCACTGCCATAGCCCGGTGTATGATCGATGATTGTAAACCTGTCGTCACCTAAATCATTATCAATTGTCTTGGGGACACCCGCAACCACAAGATCAATACCCCGCTCCTTCGCCAGCTTTGAAACCTTCCCGGCCGTATCCATGGAATCATTGCCGCCGATATAGAAAAAGTAGCCGATATTATGTGCTATCATTACATCAATAATTCTGTTAAAATCCTCTGCCTGTTGTGCGCCAAGCTTATATCTGCAAGTGCCTACCGCGCCGGCAGCCGGTGTTCTGCGAAGCCTTTTCACTTCTTCTTCAGGCTGACTCCCCATATCAATAAGCTCTTCCAGCAGCACGCCTTCAATACCGTGCCAGCCTGCGTAAATGTTTCCTATATGGTCGGAATACGACAAACATGCTTCAATGACTCCCTGCAGCGATGCATTTATAACAGGTGACGGCCCTCCCGATTGAGCTACCAACGCATTTTTTCTCATTGTAAAAGCCTCCGCTATCCTAATTTATCTTTGTCTTCAGAAGACGCTGACCCCTGCAGGCCGGCGATGAATGAAGACGAACTAACTGCTGACTCAAAATACCAGCTCCTGGCCACGAAGATAGTATACCATACGGATCAGCCATTTCGAAGGGGTCACTGTATTAAATGTAAAAATCATTAACAAACACTTCAAAAATACCGATATAGTCATATAGCTATAAATTCATCAATAAATGACTCGAAGGAGATCTTGCCATGGATGGCACCGTTTTGATAATGGATTATTCCTCCTATGAGCGGCAAAAAATGCGTCACATACTCGAAAAGATCGGCGACTTCAATATTATTGAGGTCGGGGGTATCGGCCAATTCAAGCTGCTTCAGTTGGAGATCAGCGATTTGAAGCTAGTACTTCTTGATCTGTCATTCCCTACAGAATTCGATGGCTTTGATGTTTTGTCAAAAATACGGCTATCTGAAAACGGTGATGTCCCGGTTATTGTTGTAACTCAATCTGATAAACAGGAGCTTAAAGCAGAGGCTTTGAAATATTCCGTCAACGATTACATTATCAAGCCTTATCAGGTGAAAAGGCTCGAAAGCTCGATCAAAAGCCTTGTCAGGCTCATCAGGAATTTTCATTATGATACCTCTCATATAGAAGAAATCAAAATGTCTTTTGACAATTATATGGAACGCGAGGTCAAGTATTCAAAACGCACCCGGTATCCGTTGTCACTTATTCTCATTACTACTCTTCAGCTGAATACAGAATCCACTGCCGGGCAGCAAGCCTCTATTGACTATAAGGCATCCGTTTTCAATATGGCGGTACAAAAGGCAAAAGAAACACTCCGCGGGACAGATACCATTGTGCTGAATAGCAGCAGAGATATCATTATTGTGCTTCCTTGCACAGATGAAGCCGGCGCACAATTAGTCTGCGAGAAGATCACATCAAAAATGAAACCGGAGTTTGAGCGTATGAACGTGGATCATCATGAATATATTTACCCGGTCTATGTCACCTTTCCGAAAGACGGCGACAGCCTCCAGATGCTGATGGAAACAGCCTTCAAAAAGATCTCTGACAAGGAAATGCTGGAGAAAATCGTTTCCATCCCGAAAGACGCGCGCAAATATGCAGATAAAAGCTACAACCGATATAAATTGTGGTTTTAAAGGCTTCCTGTATGCCCGAAGCCACCGCCTCGATCCTTCCCAATTTCCTTCGGATCCGGATGCGGTATAAACTCCGCTCTTTTATACTCGCACAAAACCATTTGAGCGATCCTTTCCCCTTTTTTAATATAAATCGTACCATAAGGGTTTCCCTGATCATCCACATAAATTTTTTCTCCGGTAATGCCGTATCCCGGGTCCTTGTCCAACACCTTTCCTTTATACACAGACAGATACTCCGACAGCTCAATTTCTCTAAAATATTTATATAAGTCATCAAGTATCTGAGGATTCTGCGCAATCTGATAGGGTAGGTTAGCAATATTATATGTATTTTGTAAAATAACTCCTACCTCATTCCGGTAATCACTGTCGATGGTGCCCGGCCCATTGGGGATTCTCAACTCAGTCTTCAAAGACAAGCCGCTTCTCGGTCTTATCTGAGCTTCCATTTCTTCCGGGAGAGCCATGGTAAAATTCAAAGGCATGATTTTTGTTTCTCCCGGCCGGATGACCATATCTTCTGTTGCATAAAGGTCACAGCCTGCTGCATGTTCGGAAGCATATTGAGGTACCCTTCCCTCACCCTCTACCTTAATATACACCTCAATCGTATTTACCATTTCACCGTTCCTCCTATACCCCTCTGTAATAGTGTCCTTTTGTGAATCCCGACTCTTTTATTTTATCTGCCAGTATGTTGTCAGAAGATATCCCTTTGCCTATGCCGCCGCCTGTTGCTGCCTCCCTGTAAAGCTGCACCAGCTCTTTAACAGTCTCCTGTCCCTCATCGAATATGTACAATCTGCAAATGCCTATTCCTGCGGTCTTAAGCTTTCCCATAATATCAGGAGCAAATAAAACATTGGAATTTAGCAAGGTACTTCTGCAATCAAGTCTGTCACACAACACCGGAAACTCCATGCCAAGCCGGTCCTTCAGCTTGTAATCTCCCTCGCTGCAGCGGCCGCTGCATTTGGCAGATGCGCTGAAACCGCCCTTTGCACAGCCTACAGGGCAATACTCACTGATCATCAGAGGCAATCTGCCGTAAACAACCGTCTCTAGCATCAGCCCATTTCCGGATGTCCTCCCCCATCTGTCATATGGAACGCCCACCTCTGCCAGTCCCGCGATCTGCTGCAGAGTGAGCTCTGGTGAAAGTGTCGCACTCTCGAGCCCCAGCTGTGCCGCTTCCCGTATGGATAAGGAATTGAAAAGATTCAAGGTAATGTCCCCTGCCAGCCTGAGAGCCAATCCCATCCTGCTCAACCGATAAACCGTTCCGATGTTTCCTGCAAGGATGCCATCAAACAGCGGTTCTATGTCCCCCTCGTTCAAACGCTCTTTGATAAATTTCTCTATCAGGCTATCGCAATTACCTCTCGTTACAGGCGGCAGCCAGCCAAATACCTCTGTGCCTGATTTTCGTAATGCAGCCGCACTTTCTCTGAAGCCGGGTCTGGCTTTTGCTGTAAAAGGAAGGTACAACCGATCTGCTCCTAAACTGCCATAGTCAAATTTTTCATTCCATTGATAGATATAAAGCGCTATAGCGGGGTCTCCTGTTCCTGCCTTTACAGAATCTGTATTACGTCTTCCCATCGAATTGCACTGACCGTGCAGCGGATAATCATACCGTCCCTTCAGAACTTCTTCCACTCGACTGCCGATACCGTCATTGCTGCGAATGCCCCCATATCGGTTTGCCCTCAGTCTTAACATTTGGTCGAGTGCCTGTCTTCTTACCTCATTCATTTCACTGACAGGCAGCGCTAATCCATCCTCAAGCTCCGTCTTTATCTCCGTAAAAATAAAAGGAGTTGAACCGGTCTTGCTTAACTGCTCCTTCAGCCGTTCCTCTGTCAGCTGCCTGTTAATCGCGGCTTCTGCCGGAATGGTTCCATTCGCTGATGTAATATGCCCATCGCCGTCCTCCACGGTAAGGATCAATGGTTTATCCTTTTTGAGTGTAGCGCGCCCTACGATTTCTATTCGTTTACCATTTTTGCCCGAGAAGGAATCCCGGGCATTCCTGTTGAGTTCCGCATCCAGTGTTTTGTATATTTTATTTCCCGGAATCAGCTTTCCCTTAAAGCTTCCGATTGTCACCAGCTCACCTTTCTCAGCTGTTTTCACAGCAGCATTATGACGGGAAATGAGCGAGGTGACTACGCCTCCGGGGCTATTGGGTCCGCCTGTCCATATTTCAACACCGTCACCCACAGAAAGCTTGTCCTCGAGTCTGACACTTACAGATTGGGTCCGTTCTTCTGCTGAGAGAACCTTGCCCAGATAAATACCACTGTTATTGGGCTTTTCAAAGCTCATCATATCCACTCCGGTCTTTCCCTTCATATACCCGGATGAGAAACCTCCTCTGTTGAAAATCTGCAGGAGATCATGCATATCTGCATCCTCGATCCGCCATTTTCCGGTACTGCCGTTATCTGCCCGCTTCATTGCCATGTCCAGATACTTTCTGTATATGCGCACAACCGTAGCCACATATTCGGGGCTTTTCATTCTGCCTTCGATTTTCAGCGACCGGATGCCCGAGCTGACGATCTCCGGTAAATGCTCAAGAGAACATAAATCCTTGGGACTCAGCAAATAATGAGGCTTTTGATCCGAGCTGTTTCCTGTGGTCATCCTGTATGGCAGCCTGCATGGTTGAGCACACCTGCCCCGGTTGCCGCTCCTGCCCCCAATCATACTGCTCATCAGACATTGCCCTGAATAGCACACACAAAGTGCTCCATGGACAAAAACCTCGACCTCCAATTTTGTGTTCCGGGCTATTTCAGACGCTTCCTGCAAAGTCAGCTCCCTGGCTGTCACAACTCTCGTAAAGCCCATTTTCTCCAGTACCCGCACACCTTCTATATCATAGACAGTCATCTGGGTGCTGCCATGGAGCGGTACATCCGGCATTACATGGCGAAGCGCTCCCGCCAGCCCCAGATCCTGTACAATAATTCCGTCAATACCTGCCTCGCGCGCCTCTTGTGCAAATAAAAGAGCCTGTTTCATCTCATCATCGTTCACCAGTGTATTCAGTGTCAGATAAATACCGGTTCCCCTTATATGAGCATAATCCAGTGCCTCGTTCAGTATATCTGCATCAAAATTGTCTGCATTCTGTCTGGCATTAAAAAGCTTACCGCCCAGATAGACAGCATCAGCGCCATTTTCTACTGCTGCATGCAAGGCTTCTATACTGCCGGCCGGAGCCAGCAGTTCTACTCGTTTTTTCATAGGTTTCTCCATTAAATCACCAAATTTCACTTGCCCTGGTCTGTCTCATCACCTGTCTGCCCGGTTACTTCCGTGTTAATATATTTAATACCACCGGTGTAATATCCAGTAGTGATTTTACTTCTACCTTCTCCCGATTTGGAATTTTCCCATACAAAATAGTGGGAACCAAATTCTTCGTATGAGTCTTGACCGATATATCTTCAATATTTCCATGATCACTGGTGATAAACAACAGGTCTTCTTCCGGGTTCAACCGTGTTATGAGTGCACCCAGAAAGGCGTCCAGCTTCTCGATTGTCTCTATGGCTAGCTGTAAATCCCTTTTGTGCCCCACCAGATCTGTCATAAAATGCTCAAAGAGCGTAAAATCATTCTCAAGAGCAATGGAATAGTATCGGTCAGCTGCCTCTTCCGGCGTTATTACATGAGAATCGTACCCGCTGTCAACAATAATCTGTCCTGTAATATCATGATATATTCCCATTCCTTTGTTGAATTCCTCCACCCTTCGGAAGTGCATCCCGGCAGACATTGTCATGACCGATGTGACAGACGGCTTGTATCTCTTATCAGAAGGGTCGTGCATCCTATCCAGATACTCCTGCCTGTATACATTGGCATTTGCCACCTTCAGACCACTTGACAGCAATCTCTTAAAAAGATTATCGCTTTCAATGATATCTCGGAGGGGTTTTGTCGGCTGAGCATTAACATGCCTCCCGACTGCCTCCGGGGCATTTACTCCGGTAAAAATGGCAGTCTGGCCCGTCGCACTCTGGGGAAGGCCCGCCACTCCCAGTAAAGGGTCTGTCGGCATGACAAGTCCCTCTGCATAGATCTTATCCAGCGCAGGTGTCCTGGCTGCAAAGATCGGATTTATTTCTGCGTCCGGCTCTCCAATACCAAAACCGTCTATAAAAACAAACAGTACTCTTGTCATCATCATCCCTCATTCCTATACATTAAAAATCGCTCCGCAAAGTAATGATGCGAAGCGATTATATTTCTAATATCCGTACAACCTCACTCTTTTACCCTCGATACCTTATCCAGTGAATTGCGTACCTCGCCGAGCTCTGCTTCTCTCTTTGCCAGTTCAAGCTTCAGATCTGCATTCATCGCGCTGAGCGCCGTATTCTCCTGAGTCAGCCGTTGTCTCTCTTCTTTCAGGTTCTCCAGATCATCCTGCAATTTCATAAGCTCTTTCTTCAAGCCCGCTTCGCTTTCCCGGCATTTCAGATAATCATCACCAATATTGATGGCTGTCAGTACTGCAGCCAGCGAAGTGCTCAACTGATTGCTGGTTCTCATGATATCACACATTTTACGGTCAATGTAATGACCAACCCTCTGGATATACTCCTCAGGCTCCGTTCCAACAACTGTATAGTCTTTACCAGCTATCCTCAGTTCAACCTTATTTTTGGTGCTCAACGCAATCAGCATCCTTTCGGCAGGCAGCGGCACTGATGACCGTATGCCTATGTCGAATTATTGTATCACTTCAGTTCTGACATTCCACAATTCTGTTCTGGAAATTATCTAGTATCTATTATACTATATTTCGCCATAAAAGCATATACTTCAGCAGGACTACAATACAAATTTAGACACTTTTTCCTTGAGCAGGATTGCACCGCTGCTGGTAGCATCTATACCGTACAATACCTCATTCACGTTATTTACAATACCAGAGGTTTTTTCTGCAATGTTAGCCGTACCCTCCGCTCCTTCGTTGGCCGCCTGTGTCACCTCATGAATGGCCTTAGCCATATTCCGCATGGAGGCAAGGAGGCTTTCCGAGGTAGAACTGAAATCAGCAATTATATGCTTGATACTCTCTGCATCGCTATTGTACTGTTGTGTTGCGTCCAACATTGTCTTGTAGTCCCTATGTACATCATTCGCAACAAAAGTAAGAAGCTCATTGGAGCTGGCTGCAAGATTTTCCACGGAATTCGTTACCACCTTGGTAACACCCTGAATTTCTGCTACTGCATTTTTGGAATCTTCAGCAAGCTTCCGGATCTCTTCTGCCACCACAGCAAAACCTTTTCCGGCTTCACCCGCCCTGGCTGCCTCAATTGCTGCGTTTAGTGCAAGAAGATTCGTTTGTGAGGTAATCTGCAATATTGCATCCGCCAGGAGAACAATTTTATCCACACTTTTAGATTCTTCCAATGCATTTCCCAGCTTCCATTTTACCTCCTCAAGAATGCGAGCCGTATTTTCGTAGGAAGTCTTGAAGCTATCACCTAAGGAATCGGCTCTGCTGTTGATTTCATCAGCGGTATGGGAACCCTGCTGCGCTTTTTTTGTTATACTCTCAATTGTAGCTTCAATTTCCTGGGTCGTTGCATTCATTTCCTGGGTTGAAGCTGCTGTTTCCTCCATTCCTGCCGAAAGCTGTTCTGTGGTTGCTGAGATGTCTTCAACGCTGCTTTCCAGGCGTGATATGCTCTCCTGAGAGGCAATTACGGCTGCATTCAGCTTATCTGCTTCATCCACAACACCTTCGACAAGATTCCGGAGTTCTTTTCTTACCCCCGCTTCAGTACCAAGAATTTTTCCAAATTCATCTTTTTCATTCAAATACTTGTCATAGCTATTATCGTACTTCAAATCAAACCCGGCGGTTTTGTTAATCAGGCTGATAACCATTTTCGTTCTTTTGTTGATATTCAGAATAACAATCAGGCTGATGATAATCACAAACGCCATAACAGAAAACACGATTACTGCAAACAGCATTTGCATACGCTGAACAGACGCATTGTTATCGTTGATAATGTCTATGCCGTATTGATCCAGTATCTCTTCCAGCTGATTCAAATGTTCCCGGGTGGTGTCAAACAGCTCATCAAACTCTTCTTCCGCCATATTTCCATGACTCCCCGCAGCCGCACCGGCCTTCCAGCTGTCAAAGTCGGCATAAAACGCATCAAACAGCTGACCTACGGTTAAATCCATGTCTTTACTTTTGTAATTGTTCATCAGGTTCTGATCTGTGGACATAATGTCCTGAGCTTGCTTCACACGGTCATAGGTCTGAGCGAGGTTCTCTTCCAGTACTGCCAAAGCCGTTTCTGTCTCCTGTGAGGTTTTCGCCATCTCCATCTCCATATGTCCTACCATTGCCTGGTAAAAATCCCTGTCGGCATTCAGCAGCCAATAGTTGCTTTTGTGCGCTTTGTTGTAAAGGGTTTCAATTAGATTTTCAGACAGTGAATTGATAAAGCTGAGCGATGAAACTGCGACTAATGCTAATGCTATCAAGAGAGCCACCAGAGGTATAAGGATCTTTACGCCCAGCTTGATGTTGTTGAAACTTAGTGTTTTCATATTTACATCTCCTGTTACGAAAATTTTGGGGTGTTTTATAATAATTAAGTATACCACCTAATGTGACATCTAATTGGTTTTTTTTACAAAAAATTATTTACAGTTTTTTACACCCATGATAATATCTTCGCAAGCAATCTATTTGCATTACCGAGGCGTGATACCGTTTCATCATAGACGCAAAAAGCAGCCCTGATGTATGCCTCAAGTACTGCAATACAACAGAGCCGCTTTTTTATTTATGTCGGCTTATTCAATTCTATACTCTTTCTGAGCTTTCTTTCATTTCATTGCCTTCGTTCGCTTTAGCAAGCTTCGGTTTTAGCTCTAATTTGTTTTGTCATCAACAATTTTTTCAGTATTTGCCGAACCCTTATCGCCGGCGTAATTCCTGAGTATACTGGTGATGTCAACCCCGGTAAGTCCTTTCACTGTCTCAGGCAGCTGTGCCAGAATATTGGTAACATCCTTGGTGATCTTGGATGCGCCCGAGTCGCCGATCATGACGATTTTCTCCGTCTTAGAGAGAGGCTGTGCAATAGCTGAAGCGATTTCAGGCAGCTTTTCAATGACCATCTGGGCGATAGCCGCATCATTGAATTGCTTGTAAGCTTCCGCTTTCTTTGACAGAGCAATCGCCTCCGCTTCACCCTTGGCCTGAATAATCTCTGCTTCGGCAAGACCGGCAGCCTTTATTGCTTCGGCTCTGGCAAGACCTTCTGCTTTTATAGAGTAGGATTGTCCTTCCGCTTCTTTAGATCTCTTCACTCTCTCAGCTTCTGCAGCTATTTCGGTCTTGTATTTCTCTGCATCCGCCGGCTTCCTGATCATAGCATCCAGTTCCTGTTCTTTTCTTAATGCTTCCTGCTCCTGAAGCTCAATTTCCTTCTGCTTCTTGACAATCTCAACCTGCATAGCCTCTTTTTCTACTTCCTGCTGAATGACATACTTCTTTTTATCGTAGGAAAGGTCAGCCTCGGCTTTTCTCTCGTTGATGGCCGCCTGATAATCAGCCATTTTCATTTCCTTGTCTCTGTTGGATTCCGCCACTCTGGTTTCGGCAAGATACTTCGCCGTCTGTCCTGCCTGCATCGCTTCAGCGCTCTTGATATCCGCATCTCTCTTTGCTTCCGCCTGCCCGATAACAGCGTCTCTTTGAACTCTTGCGATCTGAGACTTACCAAGACTTTCGAGATAACCGTTCTTATCGGCGATTTCCCTTATGGTAAAGGATATAATTTTCAAGCCCATGTTGGCCAGATCTCCGGCTGCAAGCTCTTGTACGTTCTGTGCAAAAGCATCTCTGTTCTGGTTGATTTCTTCCACTGTAAGATTGCCGACGATTGAACGCAGATGCCCTTCCATTGTCTGGGTAGCAATGCGTCGAATCTCATCTTCTTTAAGGCTCAGGAACTGCTCGGCAGCGGTAGCAATGGCTTCTTGATGTGAATCAATCTTCACCTGGGCAATACCGTCAACAGTAACCTGTACTCCCTGAGAGGTATACGCACTGGAATTCACATCCAAAGGCATGATTCTCAAAGAGATGGTTTTGGAAATTTCCAGTACCGGCCACACAAAGGTGGCGCCGCCTTTGACGATTCTGAATCCTACGACCTGCCCGTTCGAAAGCTTTTTCCTTCTTCCTGATACAATCAGCGCTTCATCCGGCCCAACCTTCACATACCGGCTCACAAATACTGAAATCAGTATGAAGATGACAGCAACCAGAATAATAGCTGCTAAGATTGGTATACCATATTCCATTACAAAATCCCCCTTGACTTATTTATTTCCAGCATTTCTGCGTGGTTTTTCATTTTCCCCTTCATTTCTCCCTTCATTTTCACCTTCTACTTTTCCCGCTACCTGTTCTTCATCGAACAGCTCCACGTCATCTATTGTCAGTTTCCGCTGAACAACGGCGACATTTCCTGCTACTTCCCTGATGACAACCGTAGCACCTCTTTCGATGCTTTCGCTTTCTGCTGTTCTGGCAGAAAGGGTATATCGGATTCCATTTGCTACATAGGCTATTTCGCCTATGCCGTTTTCCGGTATGGGCGTAAGTACCTCCGCATCCATATCTATCAGATCATGAAGAGAAAATACGGAGTTGGACTGGGAACCATACATAAACCTGACAATTCCAAAGAATATTGCAGCTC
>JAEZLF010000054.1 GCA_023435925.1 Bacillota bacterium | reverse complement strand
GCACTCCTTCCAGGGATTTTGGTTTCTCCCGATTACAATGGTATTTTCGTTTTGCCATAAATATAAAATACATTGTCCGGGTTCCACTCTGTCCAGAAGATACTCTTCTACTGCAAGATTCCACCATGGATCCAGTGTTCTGGTGCGTATAATTCGCATATTATTGATCATTTAGAAGCCTCCTGAGTTATACCCTGCTTTACAAAAAACACTAATTTAATAATTATACAAAAAGCGACCTGATTTTTCAATCTATTTAGTTTCGCTTTGTATTTGGTTTTCATGCACAATGTATTGAACAATGTCGACTGGTCGGTGGCAAAGTCATCGAACAACCGACGTTGTTCAAACGCCACGTTTAGACGTGGCGCACGAAGTGTAGCGCAGGGCGAATTCATTTTGCCCGCAGCGAGGGGGTATGGGGGCTTGCCCCCATTGGAATTTGAATATTATTTATACATTTGCGAACATGCTATGGAAGAGTCAGATACGAAAGGGATAGAATAATGAATAAGGCGGAACCTTTAGGAAGATGGACAAAGGAAAAATCTGAAGAGCTTTATGGTGTAAAAAATTGGGGAGCCGGTTACTTCTCCATTTCCAA
This sequence comes from Bacillota bacterium, assembly GCA_023435925.1. Lineage (GTDB taxonomy): Bacteria > Bacillota > Clostridia > Acetivibrionales > DTU013 > JAEZLF01. The sequence goes on along the minus strand of JAEZLF010000054.1, from coordinate 9,704 downwards.
TAACGGTGAAGTGCTGGTGAACCCATATAAAGATAATGCTTCAGCTGCAATTAGCCTGATGGATATCGTTTCAGGTGTGAGAGAACGTGGCCTTGATATGCCCGTACTTTTGCGTTTCGAAAATTTGCTGGACTCACAAATTTCCTATCTGAATAATTCTTTCAGAAAAGCAATGAAGGATTTGAATTACAAAGGGGAATATCGTGGAGTATATCCGATAAAAGTAAACCAGCAACAACAGGTTGTTGAAGAGGTAACTAAGTTCGGTCAGAGCTATCATCATGGACTTGAGGTAGGCAGTAAAGCGGAATTGATTGCTGCACTTTCATTGATGAAGGACAAGGAAGCCTGTCTGATCTGCAATGGTTATAAGGATGAGGAGTTTATCGATCTTGGATTGTATGCTGTTAAAATGGGCTTTCAATGCTTTTTTGTCATCGAGATACCGGAGGAACTGGATACGATATTGGAACGCTCACGGGAACTGGGAATCCAACCTAATATTGGCATTCGTATCAAGCTTTCAGCAAAGGCCGGCGGCCATTGGACCGAGTCCGGCGGTGACAGAAGCATATTTGGCCTGAACGTATCACAACTGATCAATATGGTGGACAGGCTCAAAGAGGAAAATATGCTGGATACACTCAAGCTGCTCCATTATCATCTCGGCTCACAGATACCCAATATCAGGGATATCCGCTCTGCAGTTATCGAGGCCGCCCGGGTATATGCGGAGCTGGTAAAGGAAGGCGCACCGATGGGATTTCTGGATCTCGGAGGCGGGCTTGCGGTCGATTATGACGGTTCAAATACCAATTATACCAACAGCCGCAACTACTCGGTAGAGGAATATTGCACCGATATTGTTGAAGCTGTTATGTCAACGCTGGATACCAGTGACGTACCCCATCCGGTGATTGTAACCGAATCCGGGCGAACTACAGTTGCCTACTATTCCGTACTGATATTCAATGTGCTTAATGTGGAAAAATTTGTTGAATACGATGTGCCGGATCATATTCATGAGAATACGCCGGAGCAAATTAAGAACCTTTTTGATGTGAACAAAAATTTGTCGTTGAAAAATATACAAGAGTGTTATAATGATGCACTTTATTATCGTGATGAAATCCGTGACATGTTTAAACATGGTAAAATCAGCCTTCGTGAGCGATCACTTTCAGAAAAAATATTCTGGAACACCATTAGTCAGATTGCACATGAAAAGAAGAAACTCAAGCATGCACCTCCGGATCTGGAAGACATTGAGAGCGCTATCGCCGACATTTATTACTGTAATTTTTCAGTATTTCAATCGATTCCGGATAGCTGGGCTATCGACCAATTATTTCCAATCATGCCTCTGCACCGTTTGTTGGAGCTGCCAAAACGAAATGCAGTGATTGCAGATATCACCTGCGACTGTGACGGGAAGATCGATCACTTTATCGACCTTCATGATGTACGCAATACATTGCCGCTGCATGAAATGAAAAATGGTGATAACTACTATCTAGGCGTTTTTCTGGTTGGGGCTTATCAGGAAACTCTGGGCGACCTTCATAATTTGTTTGGAGACACGAATGTAGTTAGTGTCCGGATAAATCCTGACGGACACTATGACCTGGTAAAGGAAATCCATGGTGACAGTGTTGCAGATGTGCTTTCCTATGTAGAGTTTGATCCGAAAGATATGCTCGTTCGTTTCCGTGAGACAGCTGAGCAGGCGATTCATGACGGGCTGATCAGCGCAAGCGACAGACCGGAAATTATGCGTGCATATGACAACGGACTTCGTGGGTACACTTATTATGAACGTTAAGAGTTTCGTGAATTAGCTGGAAAAAAAATCAAAATGCCTGTTTGATTTCATATTGCGCCAAATACTATACGAACTAATCTAATATTAACTCAAATAATTATAGATTATGTAGACAAAATAGTATGGGAGGTGTTCAATATGAAAAAGAATTTTAAAACGGTTTTCAGTGTGCTTGGAAGTATTTGTCTTATGACAGGTGCGTTTTACGGATGTGCACAAACATCTCGTGCACCAGGTCCGAATAACGGCACATTAACCCAAAACATGCAAACACAGGGCTATGGCAGAAACAATCTGGTAAATGCAACAACACAGCTTGGGCAGGGTAATATGACAGGTATGAATTGGAGAACCGGTAATACAATGAATCAGACAACAGGTATGACAGGCAGTAATGGTATTACAGGTGGCACTGGTATGACAGGCGGTAATGGTATGACAGGCGGTACCATGAATCCGAGAACCGGCATGACAATGAACCAGACAACCAATATGGGCGCGGGAAATATTACTGGAACGATGGCCTATAACCAGCAGAGGGCAGAAAAAATAAAGAAACACCTAACAAACATGAACGGTCTGAGGAATGTAAATGTCATGGTCATGGGAAATACCGCTCTTGTTGGATGTGAACCGACGGGAAATACAACAAATACTACTGCAGTCAGGAACAGCATTATAAAAAAGGTAAAGCAAGCGGATCCTGCTATTGTAAATGTAACCGTTAGTGAATCGGCTGACATTATGGATCGTATGAATAGACTTGGCTCTGATATGACGAATAACAAGCCAATGAAGACGATTACAGAGGAATTCAACCGGATGATTAATGGAATAACAGCACCTGCAAAATAGCTATGTACTGAAATGTTTGTACCAGCATTGTAAAATGTAAAATCATATGATATTATTTTAAATAGAATTCCGTGAGGGAGTAGTTTGGACGACAATCGTCGTGTGGCAAGTCAACATCATGACTGGGACAAAGTCTGGTTTGCCTTAATAAACAAGACTCATGGGTGGTTAAAAGCTACCTGTGAGTCTTCTGTTTTAAATAAGGCTTTTGCAACATAGAATTTAAATGCCTGATAAGGAGAAATATACAAATGGGAATCTGGGAATTACTGGTTATTGCTATTGGACTTTCGATGGATGCATGCGCAGTTGCAATCTGCAAAGGCCTATCCATGCAAAAGATGAATTATAGGCAGGCCGCTGCAACCGGAGCTTTTTTTGGGGGATTTCAGGCATTGATGCCGCTTGCTGGGTATTTACTCGGGACGCAGTTTAAGGATTACATCACCAGCATAGATCATTGGATTGCATTCATATTATTGGCTGCAATAGGTATAAATATGATTAAAGAATCCAGAAGCGATCAATGTGAAAACTTCGGAACCGGATTCAACCTGAAAAACATGACGATGCTATCTCTGGCAACCAGTATTGACGCATTAGCCATCGGAGTGACTTTTGCTTTTCTGCAGGTTAACATACTTCCTGCAGTATTACTGATCGGGATTACCACTTTCCTGCTCTCGTTTTTGGGTGTGAAAATCGGGAATGTGTTTGGCGTAAGGTTTAAGTCTAAAGCGGAACTGGCCGGTGGAATCATACTAATAGCAATGGGAATGAAGATACTTATAGAGCATTTATTTTCATAAAGGAAAGGATTGCGTGAGATGAAACATTATTTTGAAGAAATAGAAGCCGTTTTAAAATCTCAGGAAACCTCAAAAAATGGCATTGATTCAGCTAAATCACAAGAAAGATTGGAGAAATACGGACACAATAAACTGAACGAGGGCAAGAAAAAATCAACTGCCGCGAGATTTCTGGAACAGCTGGCAGATCCCATGGTTATTGTACTTATTGTGGCCGGTGTTGTTTCCGGTGTTGTCGGTGAAATCGCGGATGCGGCTATCATTTTAACGGTAGTTGTGTTGAATTCGGTATTGGGCGTCGTGCAGGAGGGGAAGGCTGAGAAGGCTATTGAAGCGCTTCAAAGAATGGCGTCCCCCTATTCAAAGGTAAGGAGAAACGGGCAGGTTCTTCAGATAAAATCAGATGAAATTGTTCCCGGAGATATTGTTCTTTTGGAGGCCGGTGATTCTGTACCCGCAGATATGAGAATCATTGAAGCCTCCAGCCTGAGAATCGAGGAAGCATCCTTGACTGGTGAATCCGTACCCACAGAAAAAGACTATCACGTAATCGCTTCATCAGAGAAGGAGGATATTGCTCTTGGCGACCGCCGCAACATGGCTTATATGGGGACAAATGTAGTTTATGGACGGGGAGAGGGTGTTGTCGTTCATACCGGAATGTCAACGGAAATGGGTAAAATTGCGAATATCATCTCCAATACTACCAATGAAAGGACGCCGCTCCAGAACAAATTGTCCGGGTTGAGCCGTGTTCTCAGCGTAGGTGTTCTTGGAATATGTGTTTTTATTTTTGTCTTTAGTGTATTGAGAAGCGGCGGCTTTTCCGGCGGACATGTACTGGAAATGTTTCTTCTGGCAATCAGTCTTGCAGTTGCAGCAATTCCGGAAGGGCTTGTAGCCGTTGTGACAGTCGTGTTGTCTATTGGCGTGACCAAAATGTCAAAGCGAAATGCTATTATACGAAGACTCACAGCAGTGGAGACCTTGGGATGTACACAGGTCATTTGCTCCGACAAAACCGGAACACTTACCCAGAATAGAATGACGGTAGTCGAAGCTTTTGGTGATGTGCATAAATTGATGGTTTCGATGGCGCTGTGCAATGATGCTTCGCTCTCTGGAGATAGCGGTGAGATAGTCGGGGAGCCTACAGAAAGCGCCCTTGTCCGTTATGCATATGATGCGGGGATTCGTAAAACAGAGCTTGAAAGAGATATGCCCCGTGTTGCAGAAGCACCCTTTGACTCCATGCGTAAAATGATGTCAACCGTTCACAGGGTTCAGGAGAATCAATTCGTTCAGTTCACGAAAGGAGCTCCCGACGAGCTGCTGAAAAAATGTACGAAGATACTCACGGAAAATGGTGTTGTCCCGTTGACGGAGGAACATCGTAACCGTATTTTGAAGGCAAACAGGGAAATGGCGGGCAAGGCTCTGAGGGTTCTGGGATCTGCAATGAAGGAAACAGCCTTGCTGCCGGATAATATATCGCCTGAAAGCCTGGAGAGAGAGCTTACCTTTATTGGCCTGACAGGTATGATCGATCCGGTGCGCCCCGAGGTGAAAGCGGCTATTGAAAAATGCCGGGAAGCAGGCATCCGACCTGTCATGATTACCGGTGACCATAGAGATACGGCTGTGGCCATTGCAAAGGAGCTTGGCATTATATCCGATGAGAGTCAGGCTATAACGGGAGCGGAGCTTTCACAGATGCCGGATGAAGAGCTTGAAAGGAACATCAGCCAATACGCAGTTTATGCCCGCGTACAGCCGGAACACAAGGTACGTATCGTTAATGCATGGAAGAAGCTAGGCAAGATTACGGCAATGACCGGAGACGGAGTGAATGACGCACCGGCTCTTAAATCGGCGGATATTGGTGTAGGTATGGGCATTACCGGTACGGACGTTACAAAAAATGTTTCAGATATGGTTCTGGCCGATGATAATTTTGCCTCTATAGTTTATGCGGTGGAGGAAGGAAGAAGGATTTATGACAATATCCGCAAGGCAATACAGTTCCTGCTGTCCTCCAATCTCAGCGAGGTTGTTGCGTTATTTGTTGCTACGATCCTGAATTTCAGACTCTTTTCGCCTATCCACATTTTATGGATTAACCTCATTACGGATACATTCCCCGCTATTGCTCTGGGAATGGAGAACGCAGAATCTGATATTATGAAGAAGGCTCCCAGAGATTCCAAAGAAGGGATATTTGCCAATAGGCTAGGCATTGATCTGATCTATCAGGGAGTTCTCATTGCCGGCTTGACATTGGTTTCTTTTATAATCGGAAACGGACAGTCCCATATTACAGGTATGACGATGGCATTCCTGACACTTTCCTCCTGTGAGGTTTTTCACTCTCTGAATCTCCGGTCCAGAACGAAATCTATTTTCAGACTGAAAACCCACAACAAGTATTTGCTAGGCGCCATGCTGCTTTCTTTCGTATTGACCATCCTTGTGATCTATGTGCCGGGGCTCAATACGATATTTGACCTTACCGCGCTTTCAGCCGGTAACTTCTTCACGGCAGCAGCACTTGCGCTTATCGTTATTCCTGTCGTGGAAATCGTGAAGCTGATCGAATCGACCCTGAAGAAATAGTCATAATAGGCTGACTCCTGTTTTTCTGCATGTTCATAGAAAGTTTAGTTGAGATAAATGTTGTAATCACAGCAATAATAGGAAGAAACAATAGGGGCAGATATATATTCATATCTGCCCCAAAGAGCTTACTTATGGCATAAGTCGGTATTTCGCCGAGATGAACACTTAAAAATTTCATATTTATAAGCTCATGGATATTAAGGTAGCCTGAGACTTGGTTTAGGGCATTAAGCTTCGTTCTTCACATTATCGTCAAGCTCATATGGTGGCTCTTATTTACCAAGTACACATAATGTTCGACTTAAGAAAAAACATTGACACACGTATAATATACGTGTAAAATATAAAAAAGGTGAAACGCAGGGATTTAATAAAATGGCTTGAAAAAGAAGGATGGACACTAACTAGCGGAGCAAAACATGATATGATGAAGAATCCAATTAAGCCAGGTATTAAAATCCCAATACCAAGACATACTGAAATTGATGAGTATACAGCAAAATGTATTTTTAAAGAAGCGGGACTATAACACATTTTGCTTCTTATTTAATAGTAAATATTTAAAAAATGGAGGTGTTTTGATTATGAAATATGTATATCCTGCTGTGTTCAAATCCCTTGAAAGTGGTAAGTATTTTATTAAAGCGCCAGATTTACCAGGGTGCGTAACAGAGGGAAATAATCTATCTGATGCTTTGGAAATGGCACATGACGCCATATCCATGTGGTTGTGCGATGCAGAAGATAGCAAGGAAAATATACCGGCTGCGTCAAATATTTTTAGCTTAAAATGCGATAAATCAGAGTTTATAAGTCTAATAACAATTGATACGATAGAGTACCGTAATTTAAGGGATAGCCGAGCAGTAAAAAAGACGTTGACCATTCCACAATGGTTAAATACAAAAGCAGAAAAAGCCGGTGTTAATTTTTCGCAAACTTTACAGGAAGCATTGAAGGAACAGCTAAAAATATAATTATCCCATTTATTTCTCTTTCTTATCATCCTTCACGGCCCTGCTACCAGGTACGCAGTTAAGGGAAATCGGCTGTAGTACGATGCTACAAAAATGTCTCCCACCTCTATAGGTGGTGAGTACCAATTAGGTTTTCGGGCAGTGAGCATATCTCCCGCCCCAGATGCATGGCGAGCAGCAAGCTTGCTTGCGACCAGCCTCGTTGAGTGAATTCATTCCAAATGTTGTAAACAAGGAGGAATCGGGTAGTCTTTTATATGTTCAAATTTTTCTACCTTAACTTCTCCTGATGATACTTTTATTGTAATATGGTCAACTCCAATGGAGTTATGTGCTCCCAAATATGGTTTCACCTCAAGTTTTACTATAAATAGAAATGTCCTGTAGCCATTAGGTCTTTCAATAGACAAAACATCAGTTTGCCACGGGGCTACACCTGGAGAATATCCTAAGTTTTTTTCATAGTAATTATCTACTGCTTTATCAATATACATCCCGATAAAATAGAAAGCAAAAGAAAGGAAATTATTACTATTCTGATATTATTCATCTGCCTTAATTCCCTTCCTAATCTTGCGATTAATTGTGAAAGGCTCCTTTTTGTAAAACGCTACTTTCTGCTCACATAGTTTCCCCTAGTTTATATTAATATTTAATACCGTCTTGAGCTATTTTTTGGAATCTTCAATAATATTAACAATATTTTACCATAAAGTCAAACTTATGGTAGATCAATAGATTATGTCCACCCATCTTGTTTTGTTTTGCACCTATCCTATTCCGGCTCTTCTGTGGTATGATAGAAATGCTTTTTAAATACGATCACAGGAGACCTGAGAATTGAAAAACAATTATAAAAGTACACTTCATGCATGCTATTTCGGATTTATTACCCAGGCAATCGTTAACAATATTGCTCCGCTTCTGTTTATTATCTTTCAGAATGAGTTTAAGATTTCCTTTGAGATGGTCGGACGTCTGATTCTGATCAATTTTGGGACACAGATAGTCTCGGATGTTATAGCGGCAAAATATGCGGATCGAATAGGTCATCGAAGGGCTGTTGTGGCAGCCCATGCATTCTGCGCCGCTGGGCTGATAGGCCTGGGCATTTTGCCGGGGCTGCTTCCGGATCCCTATGTCGGACTGATTATTGCAGTGGTCTTGTATGCAATCGGAGGAGGCTTTATTGAAGTTATGATCAGCCCAATGGTTGAAGCATTGCCCGGTGATACAAAGGCATCTGCCATGAGCTTGCTTCACTCTTTCTACTGCTGGGGCCAGATGGCGGTTGTTTTGGTTACAACGCTGCTGATAAAAATTCTTGGTGCGGATATCTGGTTTATACTGCCGGTTTTGTGGGCTGCTGTTCCAATATACAATTTAATAAGATTCTTGAAGGTTCCCATCATGCCGACTCTGCCAGAGGAAGAGAAAACGCCTGTTAAAAAAATGCTTTCATCTCACGTATTCCTCATTGCATTAGTGTTGATGCTCTGCGCAGGATCCTCTGAGCTGGCCATGTCTCAATGGTCTTCACTGTTTGCGGAGAGAGGATTGCAGGTGCCAAAGCTGGTTGGTGATTTACTGGGACCCTGCCTCTTTGCGGCATTTATGGGAGTTGGACGTACTCTGTATGGCGTGATGGGACATCGAATTAATCTGAAATGGGCGTTAATGGCAAGCGGAGCCTTGAGTGTTGTTTGTTATGCAGTTACGGTATTTGTTCAGATCCCTGTAATATCTCTGCTAGGCTGTGCTATTTGCGGATTTTCAGTAAGCCTGATGTGGCCGGGTACATACAGCCTGATGGCAGAGAGATATCCGAAGGGCGGAACAGCCATGTTTGGTGTTCTGGCGATTTTTGGGGATCTGGGTGCCGCTATCGGACCGTGGCTCACCGGATTGGTTTCCGACCTGGCACAGGGCTCTCAATGGCTTCTGGCTCTGGGGGCGGCTAATAATCTGGAGCCGGACCAGATGGGGCTAAAGACAGGCTTGCTGACAGCTATGATTTTCCCGTTGGTGTTGTTCATTGGCATTGCCACCTTAAGAAAGACAAAAGCGCCAAAGCATATGTTATAATGTTCAATGAGCGTTTGCGCGAATTGTGCGCCAAATCGCGTTTTTGCAACGCAAAATACGCAGCGGGCGCATTAGCGCTTTCTTTATGCATTTTGTGTGTATCACGCCATGTGTTTTGTGTGTATCGTGCCGCGATCATTTAATCAAATGCTTCTTCAGTGAGAGATAAAACAGGGACAAGGGCTCCCTGTCCCAGCACTGCAAACTGAAAAGGGTGAGCTGAAAATAATCAGAAAATTCGGTTATGAGGACTTCAATACGCGATTATCCTGATTGACTCCAGAACAGAGACTTCAATTGGTTTCTGGGTACAGCTATTAAAATATCATCACAAATTGGCCCAATTTTCCGCGTTCCATACATCAGACACCCAATCCTCATAAAATTCAGGTTCATGGCTGACCAACATAATTGTGCCTTTGAAGTCCTTCAGCGCCTGCTTTAATTCCTCCTTTGCATCCACATCCAGGTGATTTGTTGGCTCATCCAATACAAGCCAGTTTACATCCCGGAGCATCAGCTTGCACAGACGGACTTTTG